>JAKABE010000280.1 GCA_021801945.1 Acidobacteriota bacterium | reverse complement strand
AGCTCGGCAACCCTCAATTGCTCAAGATGCTCACGATCATGACGTTTGCCGACATCAAGGCCGTCAATCCAGAGGCCCTGACGCCGTGGAAGGCGGAGAATCTCTGGCAGTTTTACATGGCTACGTCGAACTTCATGGATCGCTCGGTGGATGAGACGCGCTATCACGCGGCTATCGATCCCACGCTGCTCAACCGCATCCGCTCCATGGTGCCGCCTCCGCAATATGAGCAGCTCGGGCAGTTTTTGGAGGGCCTGCCGCAGCGCTATCTGCAAACCCGATTGCCGGAGCAGATTCGCCGCCATTTCCAGATGGCGCTGCATCTAGAACAAGATCCCGTGCAGCTCGACCTGCGTCCCAACCGCCAGCTTTACGATCTGACCGTGATCACCCGCGACCGCAGCCGCTTGTTTGCCGACGTGGCTGGGGCGCTGGCCGCCTGGGGCATGAACATTATCCGCGCCGGCGCGTTCTCCAACGATGCCGGCGTGATCGTGGACAGCTTCCACTTCTCCGATGTTTTTCGAACGCTCGAACTGAACCCCAGCGAACGGGATCGCTTCCTCGAAAGTATGCACGACGTGGTGGCGCAGAAGGTCTCGGTGGAGCAGCTTCTTGCGTCGCGGCGCCACCTGAACCATCCCGGCAACATCAAGGTGGAAGTGCCGACGCGGATCGAGTTCGACTCCGAGTCCTCGTCGCACTCGACGCTGCTGCAGGTGATTGCGCAGGATCTTCCCGGCCTGCTGCGGCAGATTGCGCTGACGCTGAGCTCGCATGACTGCAACATCAAGGTGGCCCTGATCGACACCGAAGGCGAAACCGCCATCGACGTTTTCTACATCACCAGCCAGGGCGAGAAACCCAATAGCGAAGCGCAGAAGAGACTGGGCCGAGAGATGACGGAGGCGCTGGAAGCCATGCGCGCGCCGGCGCGGGTGTAGTTCCTCCGGGCCGCTTTCCAGAAACCTTTACGCAGCCACCGGCGCGCTGACCTCGTTGAGCCGCCGAATCTCGCCCGGGGTAAGTTGGAGCGAGGTCGCGGCGATCAGGTCGTCGAGCTGACTGTCGCTGGTGACGCTGGCAATGGACGAGGTGATACCGGGTTGCGCCAGCAGCCAGGCCAAGGGCCGCGCGCGCAGATGCCGCGCGTGCGTATTTGCAATCTCATCGAGAGCGTCCACCACCGCCTAGCCACGCTCGTTGCGGTACTTCTCCACCATGGGGGCGCGCGCGGACTGCGAATCGCTGGAGCCGCGGTGATACCTGCCGGTAAGAAATACGGAGGCCAGCGCAAAATGGGGGATTACCCCAACTCGTACTTCTGGATGACCGGCAGCAGGTCCGATTCGAACCGTTGGCGCTCTACCAGGTTGTAGTGCGGCTGCGGCGAAACATAGTTCGCCAGTCCATATTTGCGGCTGGTTTCGAGGGCTTGGGCCAGACGGACTCCGCTGTAATTTGAGGCCCCGATGTAACGCACCTTGCCGGCCTTCACCAGCCGGTCAAAGGCGTCGAAGGTTTCCTCGACTGGGGTGTTGGCGTCGTTGGCGTGGGCCTGGTAGAGGTCGATGTAATCGGTCCGCAACCGGAGCAGCGAATCGTCCGCGGCCTGCGCGATGTACTTTGCGCTGGGGCCGGATTTGCCTTCGCCCATCTCGACGCCGAGCTTGGTGGCCACCAACCAGCACGTCCTTGCGGCGCCCGCTCTTCACGAGCCAGTTGCCGATGATCGTTTCCGATTCGCTCCCGTGTGTCCGGGCACCCAGCGCGAATACATATCGGTGGTGTCGATGAAGTTCAGCCCCGCATCCAACCGGCTCTGTATAATTGGGGCTCATTGATATTTCTGCGCAGCGCAAGCGTGCATGAATGACCTCGATCCCGATCTTGGACTTTGAAAGAATGCTTCTCAAGCGTGAACCGCGGCGCGCTTGAAATCTAAATTGGCTCCTGCAGTCCAAATCTTTGTATGACTTTCCGCCCTTGGTGGTGAGGATAAAACAGCCGGACGGAGCAATCGATCTCGTACTGCACGAGCCTTAAAAAAAACAATGCCGAACTCGCCCATTCAGGGGAAAGGATTCTGTTATGCCATTGGATCGCCGTCAGGTATTGAAGTCGATTGCGGGTGCGGGATTTATGGGAATTGCCACGCGCTTTTCCAAGGCAGAGGAACAGGTGGTAAAGGCCACGCGCGCCGTGCCCTCGCCTCATATCAAGGACATCAGCGTAATTGAATGCGAACCCGAGGGTGTGCGGCTGACGGTGGTGAAGGTGACGACCGATCAGGACGGGCTTTACGGGTATGGGTGCGCTACCTTCACCCAGCGAGCCGACCTGGTGAAGCCGGCTGTGGAGAAATACCTCAAGCCGCTGCTGCTGGGCAGAAGAGCCGATCGCATCGAGGATATCTGGCAATCCTGCTACGACAGCTCCTACTGGAAGAATGGGCCGGTGCTAAACAACGCCATCAGCGGCGTGGACGAGGCGTTGTGGGACATCAAGGGCCGGCAGGCGAATATGCCTGTCTACCAGCTTCTGGGCGGCAAGTGCCGTGAGGCGGTGGATGCGTATGCCCACGCCGGCGGCGCCGATTATCCCGACGTGGTTGCCTCCGCAAAGAAGTACATGGCGGAGGGTTTTCGCAACGTGCGGGTGCAGATCGGGATTCCCGGCATGGCCGGGTACGGATCGCGGGCCGGCGGTGCTTCGAATCTAAAGCCTCTGCATTCCGGACCGTTTTACGAATCGGCTTACGATATGCGCCGTTCGCTGAAGATGCTGGAGATCTGCCGCCAGGAACTGGGGCCGGAGGTCGGTCTGCTTCACGATGTGCACGAGAGGCTGACGCCGAACGAGGCGGTGGAGTTCTGCAAGCGGGTGGAGAACCTCCAAATGTTCTTTGTCGAAGATCCGCTTTCGCCGGAAGATATCGACTATTTTCGCCAGATTCGGCAGAACTGCGCAACGCCGCTGGCCATGGGCGAGCTGTTCAACAGCCCGCACGAGTGGCAACCTCTGATTGAGAACCGTCTGATCGATTACATCCGGTGTCATCTGTCGCAGGTGGGAGGCCTGAGCCCTGCGCGCAAAATCGCGGTGCTGGCCGAGGAGTTCGGCGTCAAGACGGCGTGGCACGGGCCAGGCGATGTTTCGCCGGTGGGACACATGGCGCAGATCACGCTCGATATTGCGATTCCCAACTTCGGCATCCAGGAGTACACGCCATTTAACGAACGCACCCAGGAGATCTTCCACGGCTGCCCGGTGATGAAGGATGGCTATCTGTGGGTGAATGAAGCGCCGGGGTGGGGCATCGAAATCGATGAGCAAGCAGCGGCGAAAGCCCCGTTTACGGATCGCAACCACCTGAACGGAGGATGGGGTGTGGTGCGCAAGCTGGATGGGACCGTGATCAAGCAGTAACCGAAACTCTTGTCTGGCGCGGGCCGCAGCGAAATGTTCCGCTGCGGCCCGCTGTTTTTCGCCGCTGGCCCCCACACCAGGGCGCGGTGGATCAATAAATCAGTTTCAGCGAGAACTGAATCTGCCGCGAGGTGCCGGCGGTCTGGCTGATCACGCCGAACCCCGAGCCTTGGATCGTGTTTGCCGGCAGTCCCATGTTGACCACGTTAAACAGGTTGAAGAACTCGGCGCGAAACTGCAGGTCCGCGCTCTCGATTCCGCTCCGCCGCTGGCCGATGGGGTTGGTCTTGATGAGCGCGTAATCGAAGTTGTAGTAGGCGGGCCCGCGAAAGGTGTTGCGGCCCAGGGTGCCGAAGCGTCCCGAATTCGGTCCGGTTCCTCCGGGGATTCCGATGGGAATCGAGAAGAACGAAGCGTTGTTTGCACCTCTCCCGAAGTAGTCCTCGCGGCGCCGCGTGCTGCTGTGCGCCGTGGACAACTGCGGCTGCCCCACCTGGTCCGGCCGGTCGGCCCCGTTGGTTCCTACGCCGGTCTGTTGAATGCCGGAGTACACCGTGAAGGGCGCTCCGCTGCTGATCGAGGAGATGCTGAGCAGTTGCCATCCCGCGGTGAATACACGGCTTGAGGGCGGCAGGAATCCGAGCGCCTCCATGTGGATCGTCTGCGCCGCGCTCACGGAGAACGAGTGCGCAACATCGAAATTCGACGGACCCTTCTCTGGATGCGTGTTGAAGGGGTCTTGCGAAATCGGCAGGGCAATGGCTCCTGTTGACCCGGTGCCCCCGGTTACTCCGCTGGTGTTGTCCAGAGACTTCGACCACGTGTACTCCGCCTGGATGCTGGGGCCCCCGTGCACCACGGTTCCTGCAAGAGAAGTCTGCAGCGCGTGGTAGGAGGAGTGCGCCATGGCTGCGATCACCGACTCGACGCCGAATCCCCCGGCCACCTGGCCCGCGTTGTTGAAGACGGTGTAGGGCGCAAAGCCCGGGTCCGCACCCTGATACCCATTCGGATACCAGTTCAGTGGCAGGCGGGACGCCGCAGTTCCCACATACGCCGCATCCGCGGTGAGGCCCCCGATCTGCCGCTCCAGGCCGAGTGTCCAGGTGTCCAGATAGGCATCTCCAAAGCGCCGGTCCACGCCGCTCAGATTCAGCAGCGAGAGTTGATGGCCCGGCGTGACCGCCGCCAGATCGTTCTGGTAGCGGTTCACATCCATGACGGTGTTCGCCGGCACATCCTTGGGATTGCCGCTGGCCAGCACATCCTGTCCTTCCGGCGTGTAGGTGCGAGGCAGTTCATCGGAGGTGATTTTGAAGCCATAGGGAATGGTCGCGACGCGCGAGGCATTCACGCGCGGATACACGACGAAGGGTGTCGATCCGGTCAGAAAATTATCCTGCCACAGGTTGGGCGGGATCACCGTGATGGCTCCGCCCAGATGTACGCGCACGCCCTTCGGCGCGTTCCACTCCAACTGCACGCGCGGCCCCCAGCCGTTCCATCCCATCTGGTAGGTTGGTTGCGGATTAATCAAATACTCCTGCGCCACGCCGGGCGGCGGATTCACCTGCAGGAAACTCGAGGTTCGATGGGCGCGCTCGGAGATGGGCGTGTAGAGTTCGTAGCGGAGCCCGTAGTCCAGC
>JAKABE010000279.1 GCA_021801945.1 Acidobacteriota bacterium | reverse complement strand
GCTTCAAACGCGGAAGAATTGGAGGCGCATCGCGCGCTCAAATTTGTCTGCGTTGCTTCAGCCAAAGCTCGTTTGTCGGGATAGCTGCGAGAACGAGGTGTGTATCAATAGCTCGGGAACCGGAAGACAGAATCGACATTTAACGAGAACTATAACCCTTCGAGGGACGGTTGATCCGAAAGATTCCTTCGGCTGCCCGTAAAGTCCACCGACAAACCGTGGGATGATGCGGGATCACTGGCTGGACGGACGTGCGTAAAGACTTCCCGCCGGGATTTCAAGCCTGCGATTCCTTTTGCGGGTTCAGTCTGTGACTACGCGTGCCGCGACCGCAATGGGAGCCGCCGCCTGACCGGTGCGATCTGTCCCTGGGTAACCTCAAGGGTTTCTCAGTTGATCCGATAAGACAGGTACGGAACCAATACGGCACGGCGCGGGGACTGCGAATGGCGGCCGCCCACAGGGCGGCGCAGGCGGCTGAGCGGCTCCGCGGTCTGAGGTGGCTTTGGAGAGTCCCCGTTTTTGGGGAGGGGCAAGTTTGGGTAAAGACCGAGTTCGGGCAACTTGGAGCCACAGATGAAGTTTGGCTGCTCTTTGGGCAGGGCAGGCTGCTCGATGGGACGTAGGACTTAAAAGAGATGCCAGCAGCAGAAGAACTAAGGGCAAGTGAAACCGAGCGGCAGGAAGAAGAGGCGCGGCTTTTGGCCCTGGCTGCAACGGGAATCCTCGACACTCCGCCGGAGCCCAGCTTCGACGCCATAACGCGGCTGGCGGCAGAGTACTTTCGAGCCGACACGGTGTTGCTGGGCTTTGCCGACGAAAGTCGCTTGTGGATCAAGTCCTACTGGGGCGAACCGGTGCGGGAGCTGCCGCGGAGCGGATCCTGCTTCGAGATGGTGTTGGCCCAGGATGGCCCGGCGGTCATTCCGGACCTGGACAAGCACCCGCATTTCGTGCGCCGGCGGATGACGCTGAGACGGCTGGAGGTGGCTTCGTTGGCCAGCGTGCCGGTGCGTTCACCGGAAGGCAGGATACTGGGCGTGCTGAGCCTCTTTGCCGGCCAGCCCCATCGCGCCATGGCCGCAGACGAATTGCACATGTTGGAGAGCCTGGCGGAGATGGTGGCCAGCCAGTTAGAGCTACGCAGGCTGCGCAAGGTATTTCGCAATGACGGGCTACGGCCCGCACGTTCAGCAAAGGACGGAAGAGAAACCTGGCCGCGAAAGCCTGATCTGCGCCGCGCTCTGGAGCAGCGCCAGTTTGTGCTCTACTACCAGCCTGAGATCGAACTTTCGACGCGCAAAATCGTAGGCCTGGAGGCACTGATCCGCTGGAAGCATCCGGAGCGGGGACTGATTCCTCCCATGGAGTTCATCCCGCTGGCCGAAGAGTGCGGGATGATCCTGCCCATCGGTGATTGGGGGATGACCGAGGCCTGCAACCAGATTCAGGAGTGGTGTCACGAGGATCCGCGGCATCGCTCGCTGCGCGTGTGCGTGAATCTCTCCGCGCAGCAGTTCGCGCGTGAGGGACTCGCGGATCATGTGGAAGCGTTGCTGCGGCGCTTTGGCATCTCCAGCCACCAACTGGGCCTCGAGATGACGGAGTCCAGTCTGATTTCAGATATGCACACCGCCCTCGAAGTGCTGAGCAGTCTGCGCCGGCTGGGCGTTTCGCTCCTGATGGACGACTTCGGCACCGGCTATAGCTCGCTCAGCTACCTGCATTCGTATCCCTTCGACGTGCTCAAGATCGACCGTTCGTTCGTGGGCCGCATCACCGATGGCGAGCAGCCGCTGCAGATTGTGCGCACGATCATCGAACTGGCCCGTGTGCTGGGCATGAACGTAGTGGCGGAGGGAATCGAAACACACGAGCAGTTCAAGCTCTTGCGGCAGTTGGGCTGCCGCTTCGGGCAAGGCTTTCTTTTTGCCCGACCGATGCCGGCGGAGGCGACGACGCAACTGCTGCGCCTTCCCGGGGGCGTACTTCCCGATTCCCTGTCCCACGCGCCACTCTCCAATTGACCGCACTCTGGTTTCGTTTACCGCCCATCCACGTTCAATTTTGGGAACAACGCTGCGTTTTTCCTCATTCGGGTCACGAGCGTCGCTTCGCATGGGAATCTTTTCACCCCGACCGCAGCTCTGCGGTATGCTCCAACCCATGCAGCAAGCAGCCGCAAACACGCCCTCCCCCACATCGGCTAGCTTTGCCGGCTTGCTGGCAACACTGGCTGCACCCACATCTCACTCACCCGTATGGAACGACGACGATCTCGCCGGCGATGTGGTCACTCTCAGCTATGAGCACGCCTTGCGCGATCACGCCCGCTACAAACCCTCCAATCCGGGCGGTTGGCCGTTCGTGCAGGCGGCACCGCCCCGCGTTGGCGAGACGGTCGAGCAGCGCGGTCCTGTCTGGGATGCAAGAATGGAAGTCGCGTCCGCTACGCCGGCCTGGAAAGCGGGTGAGCCAGCTCCTACCACTCCTAGCCTGTCCACGGGGGGGGGACAAAGCCGGAAATGCGCTAGTGTGACCATTCGGATGAGTGAAGCGGAGCGTGCGCAACTGCACCAACGAGCCGCAGAAGCCGGGCTCACTGTCTCCGCTTACCTGCGCTCGTGCACCTTTGAGGCCGAGGCTTTGCGCGACGAGGTGAAAGAGACGTTGGCACGGTTGCGCGCAACCACCTCTGCTGAGAAGCCCTCCACGCCAGCTTCTACCCGCCGCTCCCGGCTGGGATGGTTCGTGCGACTGCCGATGCCGTGGGGTTCCAACCGCCGCAAAAGCTGAGTGGAATTACTCCACTTCCAGAATCAGGCACTTCAGGTATTCGGTCTCCGGCAGATTGAGCACCACGGGATGATCGGGGGCGGCGCCGCGCCGCTCGAGTACCCGCACGCGCCGTGAGGCATCGGCCGCAGCCGATGCGACGGCGGATTCGAGGTCTGCCAAGCCCACGTGGTGGGAGCACGAGCAGGTGACCAGCAGGCCGCCAGGTCGCACCATGCGCAGAGCGCGCAGGTTCAGCTCCTTGTAGCCGCGCAGTGCGCCTGGGACGGCGCGTTTGGTCTTGGCGAAGGCCGGGGGATCGAGAACGATGGCGTCGAAGCGCTCACTCGCGGCGGACCAGTCGCGCAGGATTTCGAAGGCGTCGGCCTCAATCCACTCCACCTGAGCCGGGAGGCGGGCACGGTTAGCCTCCAGGTTCCGCTCCGCCACCTCGAGCGAGGCGCGCGAGGCGTCGATGCCGGTGACCTGGCTGCACACCTGGGCCAGGTGTAGCGCAAAACCGCCCTGGTAGCAGAAGACGTCGAGGGCGCGGCCCTGAAAGCCGGAGTTTGCCGCGCCAAGCCGCCTCGCCCAATCCCGGGCGGCGGCGTAATTGGCCCGCTGGTCGAGGAAGGCGCCGGTCTTCTGGCCGGCATTGGCTTCGTAATGGAAGACGAGGCCGTTCAGCCGGAACTGCGAGCTGGTCACGGGCTTTGCCGGATCGGCAAGCCACAGCGGCTCGGCAGCGGGCGCGGGCAAACCCTCGAGCTCGCGCATGCGCGGATCAGGCCGCTCCCAGATCGCAGCCGGCGCCAGTTCATCGCTGAGCACGCGCACGCAGGTTTCCCGCACGCCTGCGGCCAGCAAACCTTTGGTCAACCGTTGCAGAACAATCAAGCCGCCGTACTTGTCCGCCACCAGGCCGGGCAGCTCGTCGGCCTCGCTGAAGCACAGGCGGCAGGCGTCGTTCTCCGCGTCCAACAGCGGTCTGCGCCGGGCGATGGCGCGCTGCAGCCGCGCCGCCAATAGCTCCAGCCATGCGGCTTCGCCGATCGCCTCGCGCGAGACCAGGCGCAAGGCGATCTGCGATGCAGGGCTATAAAGCGCCGTTCCCAGCAGAAGACCGCGGCTGTCGCCCACGGTCACCAGAGCCGGCGGGCCGGCTGCGCCGGTATCGGGCAGCACAATCGACTCCAGGTCAGAGGTGTACACCCAGAGATGGCCTCTGCGGAGCCGCTCGGCGGCGCGGCTGTTTACGACGGCTGCGCCAGCGGGCGGCGGCAATTTTTCGTATTTGCCTTTAGCACCGCCCTTTGACCGTGGGTTGCGCATCTTTGACGGCTGGGATGGAAAATCGCGCTCGGAGACAAGTGCGGAAGATATTGCTGTCCTGCCGGCCGCGAGCGCCTTACGGCTTCGATCCGGCCAGGATGGATGCGGCTTCGCCATAAGCTCTCAGGGTATTACGCTCAGGAGCGGAAGCCAAAGGTGAGAGTAGGATCAGTTTGAAGAAAGCTGGCCCTCGAGTGCGAATACTGCGGTGATTGCGCCATCTGCGGTGGCGGGCGCCACGCAGCCCCAAAGTTCATTCGCGGTCCGTTCAAAACCGGCTTGCACCACAGGCTGCTAAAAGACACGCGAAAATCCCAGGAATCTGCAATGATGGCGAAGTCCGAACTCACCGCCCCGGAAGGGCGATTTGAACGTTCACCCGGCGCACCGGATTGCCGTCAAGCGCCACGGACGGAGTGTTGGAATCGGGCGTCACGCGTACCGAGAAGTAGCCGTCACTGTGATCGTACGCGACTGAGCCAGCACTCCCGCCCTGGGCCACGACCGAGGGCGCTGAGGGCGCATCGCCGAACAGTGTTACTGCTTCGTCACCAGCTGCAAACAGCACCTGGGCAATCACAGAGTGCGCGTTTTCCTTGACCGACGCAATACGCTCTTTACCCATGGAAGCGAATTTGCCTTGGTCGCCGAAGAGTGCGATGCCGCTCGGCCCGTTAGGCGCCACAATGTAGTACCCGCTTTCGCCGGGGCCGATCAACGTTTCGAAGCTCTGTCCGGAAGCGATGCAGCTCACGTGGTGCGAGAAGTAGCTGTAAACGCAGGCGGGCGAGGCGGCGCCCGCCTCTTGGGGAGTAAAGCGTACAGTCTGATAGACCGCGGCAGAGCGGCTGAATGCGAAGACATACGCGGTCCGGATGGCTCCGTCGCGGGTCCAGGCGCTGGCGATGAAGGGCGCTTGGCCGCGGTGCGCCATTTCGCCCTGGAATCCGTGGCTTGGCGCACGCGGCGCCTCGGTGTGT
>JAKABE010000278.1:2537-5088 GCA_021801945.1 Acidobacteriota bacterium | reverse complement strand
AAGCGTTGTACGATCATCCCATCCCACGCCTGCGGTACTTCGATGGGCAGATTGGCGTGCGCGCCGATCTCGATTCCGGTCCGCATCGTCTGTGGGCCGCAGTGGGCATGGAAGGACTTGCGCCATTCTTCTTTGAGTTCGCGCCCACCTTTTACATTCGCGACGGTGGTCATGTTGCCGGACGCATAGTGAGTTCCTATGACCTTCTGCTGACACAGAGATTGGTTATCCAGCCTGAAGCGGAGCTCAACTTCTACAGCAAGGATGACCCGGCACGGAGAATCGGTTCGGGACTGTCGGATCTGGACACGGGTCTGCGGATCAGGTATGAATTCAGTCGCAAATTCGCGCCTTACGTCGGCTGGGCGTATCACGGGAAATATGGCAATTCGGCCCTGTATGCACGGCAGGCCCACGAGACTACAAGGGATTCTCAGTTCGTATTCGGGCTAAGAGTCTGGTATTGAGCGGTTTGACGTTCTCGAAAGGAATTTCGTATGCGCAGGTTCTGGTTAGGCTTCGTCGTCGCTGTCGTCGCCGTCCTGGCAGCAGTGTTCGTATATGTGCGCTTCGGTTTTGTGAGTCCCAGGGCCGATGTCCCGGAGAACACGATCGAAAAGAGCATAGCAATGCCCGCGCTTGACGCCTCGGTAGACCACCGCGCGCTGGAGGCGAAGAATCCAATTCCATCTACGGATGAGAATCTGATCGCGGGTGCGAAGCTCTACCAGGCAAACTGCTCGACTTGTCACGGAGACATTCGGCGGCCTGGCGGCATGTTTGCCGACGCGCTTTATCCGCGGGCTCCTCTGTTTCTGAAAGATGCTCCCGATATGCCGGAATTTACACGTCAAAGATGGATGTAGTGTGAACACGCCCTAGTGAGGCGCAAGTGTTTCGTAGGAGTAATACTGAGTTGTTCGTCGAACAGAGATGCGTCAAGGAGATCTGCTCGGTGGATGTCGTATACCTGACTTACCTAACGCGAAAGCGCGTGGGGCAAGGCGAAATGGCGTGTTCAGAGCTGAGCTTATGGTGATTGGATCCTTCCGAGCTGGACTTCGAGAGTAGGTTTTAAGGCTGGTCGATCTTTGAAGGGGGTGGATCATCCCCATCAATCGATGTCTGATGGAGATTTTCATCCAGCGGCATCGCTCGCGGCGTGTCGGCCTTTCGGCGCCCGATGGCGAAATCCATTGACCGGTGTCCATCCTAGGGGCTACCATCCGATACGCAAATGCGAGGTTTTTATGTGCTCTGCCCAGTGTGTACGCCGGCGCTTCTTTGGATGGATAACCGTTATGGTGCTTGTGATGCCGCTGTACGCGAATTCCCTCCAAGCTGGAATGCCGCGAACGCAAAGGCAAGAGAGCCGCCGCGAGATCGATCAGCTCGAGGAGGAGTGGCGAAATGCCGTCCTCGGCCCAAACATAACCGTCCTAAATTCTCTGCTGGGCGATGATTACATGGCGATTACTTCATTCGGCACCTTGGAGACCAAGGATCAGACCCTGATGGGTCTTCGCGCGGGCAGTATTCACTTTACAACCCTCACTCTATCTGACCGCAGAGTGCGTTTCTACGGCCACACGGCGCTGGTTACCTCCCGAGCCGAGGTGCAGGCCACGACTCCGGAGGGTAACATCGACGGCAGCTTTCGGTACACCCATGTCTATGTCCAAGATGCGCGGGGGGCATGGAAGATTGTGAGCTTCGAAGCAAGCCGAATCCACCAGACCGGTGGACGGAAGATAGGCCAAAATCACCGTAAACAGAAGACCGAAAAGGGCAGCCCCCGATAATCTTCAGCAGGGAGCGAACAATGCTGCGTCGGGCGCCCGTCGAGGGCGCCTGTCCGATTGCTTTCCTGATCGTTATTCCGATTTTCCCTAGGGAGCCCGCATAAAAGCCGTTCGCATCAGTTCGTGAGTGTGTTACCATTCAAGCGAGTGTATGTGGCGCCATGGGCGCTTAAAACGGATTTTATGGCAGGCTTCCCGCTGATCGAACTGGGATCTCCGAATCATAGCCCCCGCGATAGGGAGCACCTGTGACGCAGACAACTGAGTGATCGCCCAGGCGACTCCGGGAGTGAGCGTGTAACCGTAAGGGGCTGGATGATGAAAGCCGTGCAATTGGCAGCGCTCCGATTTTTCGCTCTATTGTTTCTGTTGCCTGGTTTGGCTGGTCTTATCGTCTCAGCCGCGATTTCCACACACTATGCTGATACGCTGCCCCGGTCGCCGGCGCCGGAACAACTGCGGATCATTCCGCGCAGCATCGCCGGCGTCATTGTTTACCAAACCGTGGAGGAAAATCGCGATCTTAACCTAATCGAAGGAGTTTCGGTGGGGGTGTTCATTTTTGGCCTCGCGTTGAGCGTGGTCTATCTGGAGAAATGGGGCAGCGCTCAGCAGCCCTTCGGTGAGGAAGAGGGCCAGATAGTTGAGCATCACAGCTGATTGACCGCCGCAATTCCTGAAGCTGCGAACCGGAGGCGGCGGGCCTCCCGGGTTCCTTTGTGTCTTTCGCCGCAAAGCATCATTGGCTG
>JAKABE010000278.1:0-2527 GCA_021801945.1 Acidobacteriota bacterium | reverse complement strand
CTCAGCCAAGGGGATCGTTACTCCAATCGTAAGCGCCTTCCTTTCATTCGCGTTGTTAACGAACGAGGAAGCATTTGCGTGGTGCTGCCCGCACACGATCTTCTAAAATCATGGTATGCCTGAACTCCCCGAAGTGGAAACCGTTGCCTGCGGCGTTCATCGGCGGCTGTGCGGCGACGGCATCCTCCGGGTTTGGTTCGGCTCTTACCGCGAGCCATTCAAAACGCCACCAGCGCGGCAATCCCGAGGTCTTCTAGGACGTACCGTGCTTTCCGTCCACCGCACTGGCAAGCATATCGTGTGCGAGTTGGGACCGCCCCAAGATCTTGACGGAGTTTCTTGGACTCCTCCAGCCGACTCAACGCCAAGGCCACAGCGCCCGGTTACCACTTGCGCGGAGTGGATTGTCCACTTAGGCATGACTGGGCGGCTGCTAGTCACCACGCCGGATGCGCCCGTTGCCGCCCACACGCACGCCCGCCTCGGCCTAGTCAGCGGCCGAGAGCTCCGCTTCGTAGATCCGCGCCGTTTCGGCCGCCTGGAATTCCGCGAACTCGGTCGCGCCACCCCTTTTCAGGCACCCGGTGCGGAGCCGCTCACGATCGGGGCTAAAGAGTTTGCCGCTCTCTTTCGCGGCCGCCATCTCTCGATCAAGGCTGCACTTCTTAACCAGAATCTATTGTCGGGCGTGGGGAATATCTACGCCGACGAATCTCTGTTTCACGCCGGTATCCAGCCACGTCGCTGCGCCGGCCGTCTTACAGGCGCTGAACTGGAGCGACTGCGGCTGGCTTTGTGCGAGATTCTCCGCCACGCCATCCGCCTGGGCGGTTCGTCCGTTTCCGACTATGTGGATGCCGACGGGGTGCGCGGATTCTTTCAGTTGGAACACTGCGTCTACCAGCGGACCGGTTTGCCTTGCCCGCGCTGTCATACCCCCATTCGGCGCATTCTCCTGGGCAACCGCGGAACTCATTTTTGCCCCCGCTGCCAACAATAAGGCAGCGCGCCTACGGTTTTCGGGAGATTGGAACGGCTCCAATCTCCCAGATTCAAGAAATGCCGCGCACACATCCCCTCTAACTTATTGATCATCAATATCTTTGCTAACGGCACGCCGATTGCAACTAGATTCTCGCCAGTGATGTTCCAGCTGTCTGAGCCATTGCCAGGCAGCCAAGAAACAGCAGGTGCCCGGCATGAGTAACCGCCCAATGAGCGGCCCCAAAGAGGGGATCAACCGGCCAGGAGAGCCTGAGTAGACTCGGTGGCAGGTACCGCCGGTCCAACGTAAACTGGGAGGCCAGTGACGAGGGCAGGATTTCGAGGCCACTCCTTGTGGAGTGGCTTTCCTGCGTTTGGCGTCTTTCGTGCACAGCCGGTCCAGATTCCGTCTGTAGTGTTCTGCAGATGCCCAGCAAACCCGAAGGCAAAGCCGCAGAGATTCCGTGCCGGAAGGGAGCGCATCGCACGTCTTTTCGCGGAACGGAACAAAAGGTCGCAGCTTGTCGTCCAAGAGGTAGTATTGTCGCGCAAGGAGACATTGCTTGCCAGCCGGGCTGGTTCGCTGTAGTATCAGAATTGCCTATGAGGCGGCTGATGCGGGCCCCCCTGAAGTGGGGAGAGCAAGCTCGCTGCCGAGGAAGCGGAATTCGTCGGCGAGTTCATTCCTTACCAAGCTCGTTCGGCGAAGGCTTCCATAGGAAGGGCATCACACCTGGGAAAGCACAGACCACGGCGCAGCGATTCTGGTTTTCGCATGAGCTGAAGGAGCACAGGCGCGGTCGGCAGTTATATTTTCACAGAGGTTGGATTGCACGAACCACGGAAGCTGCGTTGGCGGGGCCCGTCGGATGATGATCCTCGGCCTTGATCTATGCGCTTCGGCCAAGCTGAGTGGCAGCCGAAGCGCTCCGTGGGATGGGGGAATCGGCTCGAACCGCCTGAAGATTGCGGGTAAGTACTTAAATAGGTCCGTTCCTGGTTGCTGCCGCTGTGCTTGGCGTCTGTACGACGCCCAGTCTCTGGCGGGTAGAGAAACAGGCAAGCGGAGGTTAGCGTCCCACCGGTATTGGCTGAACCGGCCTTTCCGCAACGGGCTTAACGGTGCGGTTGCGTTCGAAGGGAGAGGACGGCTGGTGCTCAGCCGCTTTGGAGATGGCGCACGCCGTACGGCACCGTGACCGATACACGAGTAGAAAGTGCGAAATCACTCTGGAAGCACATTGCAGCAGAGAATGCATCATCAGGAAATGAACGCATGACCTCAGAACTCACACAGCCCCAGCCGGAGCTGGAGTCTTCAGCACCGCACAATGTGCCGGCGCAACCACAAGGACATCGCCGCCGCCGGCGCCGCCGCAAGAATAAATCCAGTCAGCAGAATGTTCCGCAAGCCCAAATGGGCCAGCCGGCTCAGGAGCAGCAGGCGTCGCAGCCTCAAGCTCTCCCGCCCAGACCCTCTACCGGTCGTCAGAACCAGGGGCGGAAGAAGAAAAAGTTCTTCCAGAAGAACTCTGGTTCCGCT
>JAKABE010000277.1 GCA_021801945.1 Acidobacteriota bacterium | reverse complement strand
GAATGCTTTTCTATCGGTTACTGGAGAACGTCGTGGTCACGAAACCTACGCGTTACCGACCCTCAAGAGCAGTCCTGCCTACACAAAAACACAACAGGTGGTAGTCACTGTACTAAGGCAGCTACCACACAATGCTACATTCGATAGATTGACGGCGTTCCGTGAACCGCAGGCCGGTTGAATGGGACAGAATCTGCTCTTGCAGGGTGTTCTAGAAGGTCCGCTTGCACCTAGAGAATCACTCACCGTTCCGGCGTGAGGGCGACCGCAGGCTCCGCTTTCGAGCATTCTATGTACATTGTGCCGACCCTGCGATATTCCTGATCCAGCGCAGGATCAAAATCGCGGCGCCGGATTTTCACAAAGCCAATGCTTTCGAGCAGCATCCGCATCGTCTCTTCGTCGTAGTACCACTGATGCTCCCCGTTCTGGCGCAAACAGTAGTTGACGTGATCCATCTGCGTCTTGCACCACGCCGGATTGAAGCGGAGCTGCGCCTCGGCGTGATCGTCATACGCTCGGGTTACGTAGTGCCGGAGAACCCTCTCGCCGTCCGGCACGGCAAACAAGTGGATCCCTCCCGGCTCGAGGATGCGAAAGCATTCGGAGAGCAAATGAGTAATCGCGTCCGGATAGGCAAAGTGCTCGTAGAAGTGCTCGCTGTAAATCATGCTGAAGCTTTCGTCGTCGAAGGGAAGGCGTTCACGAACGTCTAGCGTGAGGTCGGCGGCGGGATTCAGATCGACATTGACCCAACCGCTTTTCAGGTTATGACCGCAGCCAAGGTGTAGCCGGAGTCCGCGTAGACCACGATAGCGTCGGCTCTTGAACACGCCTTGAATGTGGCGTTTGCGATAGACCAGCTCCCGAGCAGATTGAACGGCCAAACCACGTAAACCAACCGGCAGTGCGGAAGCGAAAAAACCTCCAATGGCTCGCGCTCTCATCAGAGCTCCTTCCAGCGCACTGCCCAATATAGCAACAAATTTGAGTTTCGGGTTGCGTCAATATACGACTCAAGGGCTCGACAAGAGCTGACTATGACCCAAACTTGCTCCCGGAAAACGCTGCCTCCGAGCACCACTTTGTCGCAACAAGCAAGCGCTACAAGAATGGGCATCGGAAGAGTTGCCGGAGCAGAACGTACGCGATGGTGCTGCGGAGGTTGGCAATGGACCAGGAGTTATGCCGTTCCGCGCCTGTGGGGCGATCCGCTTTGACGAAAATGCGGTGGCGTTTCGAGTGGAGACAAGTGCAAATCGTCCGCGGCCGGCCGCGTGATATGAACTCTGGGTTGGTTTGCGTAGCTGTGCCTGTGTCCCCTTGCATTCCAAGGAGCACACGGGGCGCGAGCCGCGTGTGCTCTTTACCGCCTGGGCGGGGGTTAGGCTTTGGCTGAGGTCAACGCGCCAAGATCGGCGGCCAAGCGCTCGGTGCTGAACGCTTCGAGGAGGTCGCCTTCCTTGATGTCGCCAAAGTTGGCGATACCGATGCCGCATTCCATGCCGTTGGTGACCTCGCGGGCGTCGTCCTTGAATCTCTTGAGAGAGCCGATTTTGCCCTTGAAGACCTGCTCGCCGTCGCGCAGCACGCGTACCTCTGCGTCACGGCGGATGACGCCGTCCTGTACGCGACAGCCGGCGATGGCACCGACCTTGGGGATGCGGAAGACATTGATGACCTCGGCACGTCCCAGGTAGTTCTCTTTAAAGGTGGGCTCGAGCAGGCCCATCATGGCCAGGCGAATCTCGTCCTGCAGCTCGTAGATGATGGAATGGAGGCGAATCTCAACGTTTTCTTGCTGGGCCAGATCGGCGGCCTTGCGTTCGGGGCGCACGTTGAAGCCGATGATGATGGCGTTGGACGCGGTGGCCAGCAGAACGTCGCTTTCGGTGATGGAGCCGACGCCGGAGTGAAGGACCTTGACGCGGACCCTTTCCGTGGACATGCGGACCAGCGAGTCGGCGAGCACCTCGACGGAGCCAGTGACGTCTCCCTTGATGATGAGGGGCAGGTCCTTGACGCCGGATTGGCGAATCTGTTCGGAGAGGCCTTCCAGCGAGACGCGGGAGCTCTTGGCGAGTTGGGCGTCGCGCTCCTTCATCTTGCGGTAGTGGGCAATGGATTTGGCCTTATCGCGGTCGGCTACCACGAGGAAGGTATCGCCGGCATCGGGGACGGATTCAAGGCCGAGAACCTCGATGGGAGTCGAGGGACCGGCTTCTTCAAGGGCGCGGCCGCGATCGTCGAACATGGCGCGAACCTTGCCGAAGGTGTTGCCGACGATGTAGCTGTCGTTGAGGCGGAGGGTACCATCCTGAACGAGGACGGTGGCGACGGCGCCGCGGCCGCGGTCGAGCTTGGCCTCGAGAACGCTGCCAACGGCCTTGCGTCCGGGTGTGGCCTTGGGCGCCTTGATGTCGCTGACAAGGCAGATCATTTCGAGGAGCAGGTCCAGATTGAGGCGCTTCTTGGCGGAGACCTCGACGAAAACGGTGCCTTCCTGGCCGGCGCCGGCCCACTCCTCAGGGATCAAGCCGCGGTCAGCAAGCTGCTTTTTGACGCGGTCGGGGTTGGCTTCCGGCTTGTCAATCTTGTTGACGGCGACAATGATGGGAACCTCTGCAGCCTTGGCGTGATCAATGGCCTCCAGGGTCTGCGGCATGACGCCGTCGTCGGCCGCGACGACGATGACCACAATGTCCGTGACCTTGGCGCCGCGAGCCCGCATGCGGGTGAAAGCCTCGTGGCCCGGCGTGTCGAGGAAGACGATCTCTCGGCCGGAGGCTGGCGAACCTTCCTTGGAAAACTTAACTCTGTAAGCGCCGATGTGCTGGGTGATGCCGCCAGCCTCGCCCGCGGCCACGTCGGTTTCGCGGATAGCGTCGAGGAGAGAGGTCTTGCCGTGATCAACGTGGCCCATGACCGTGACGACAGGGGCACGCGGGACTTCGAGCTCGGCGGTGTTTTCGGCGTCAAGGACTTCTTCAATGGCTTGGTTGGCCAGCTCTTCTTCGTAGCTGATCACGGTGGCGTCGGCGCCGAATTTGGCCGCCACATCCTTAACCATCTCGGCGTCGAGGGACTGGTTAACGGTGACGAATACGCCGCCCATGAGCAGGGTGGCAATCAGGTCCTTGGCCCGGACTTCGAGTTTTTCGGCCAAGTCCTTGACGCTGATGCCTTCAGTGACGGTGATCTGGCGGGTGATGGGCAGAGGACCCGAAGCGACCTGGACGCCGCTGTAACGCGGCGGCGGTACGAAGCCCTTCATCGGGCCTTCCTTGGTCTTGGGGTACTGCTGCTGGCCTCGGCCGCGGCCCTTCGCGGGTGCACGCTGCGGGCGCGGCGCCTCGCCGGGCGGCGGTGCGCCAAGGCCGGGGCGGGAACCGAAGCCTCCGGGGCGAGGGCCTCCAAAACCAGGCCGGGCGCCAGGACCCGCCGAGCCGCCAGGGGCGAAACCGCCGGACGAAGTCCGGGTGGGATGCTTGGGCCTCGGACCGCCGGAATATTGACCGGGTGCAGCGGCACCGGAGGTGCGCTGTCCATAGCCGCCGGTGGGCCTGCGATCGAAGATGGGCTTGCCGCGCTGCAGCCCCGCGCCGGGAACTCGGTTGCTGGGCGCAGTGACTGTTGACGGAACGATCGATGCCTTGTACACCGGGCGCGGTCCAGTCTGAGGCATGACCATGCGGCGCGCGGGTGGCGCGGGTGGCGTAGGCGGCGTAGGCGGCGCAGGCGGAGTCTGCGGCAGAAGCTGTACAGAATCCGCTGCGGACGCGGCGGATTGACTGGACGGCACGGCCACGGCAGGTTTCGCCGCGGCAGGTGCATTATCTGTGGCAAGCTCAGACAGGTTAGGCGGCGCGGAAGGCGGTTGTTCAACCGAGGCAGCGGACGGAGTGGGCGGAGTCACAACCGTAGGAGCGGCCGGAGGTTTCGCAGCCCCTGAAGGCTTTTCACCGACGCGCGGGTGCTCTTCATGCACGGCAGAGACAGCAGGAGGCTTTACCACCACGGCAACTGGGGGGGGCGCGACGGCAACTGCCGGGCGCACGGCAGGGACAGCTCCCGCGGGAGCTTTGGCTACTACCGGCCCGGCGGGCGGCCTGGAGGCGATGGCGGGAGCCGGCGGAGGCGAGGCAATGATAGGGGGCGCTGAACGAGGCTGCGGAACAATCTTGCGCGGTTCACGATGGGCGGGTGCGGGAGACGGTTCGGATGCCATGGCTGGCTTGGCGGGCGCGGCAACAGGGTGTGCAGAAACCTTGGCCGCTGGTGGCGCGGCCGGTCTCGCCGGCACATGAACGCGTCGCGCCTCGTCTTCCTCTTCCTTCTTTTTGGCCAGAACCGCCTTCATCACGTCGCCGGGCTTAGAGATGTGGGAGAGATCGATCTTTGGAACGATGGTTTGCTCGGCATGACGTGCGGACGCAGCACTTGACTGCGAGGCAGACCGCGTTTCCAGCGCAAAGCGCGCACGAACCCTCTCCGCCTCGTTCGCCTCCAGTGAACTGGAATGAGTCTTGGCGCCCGTGACGCCGAGTTCCGGAAGGATGTCGAGAATCGCGCGGGACTTGATTTCCAGTTCTTTTGCGAGATCGTTGATCCGAACCTTGCTCATCCGCCTCTTTTCATCAATTGGTGCCGCCAAAAAGCCCTTAGTCGCTCATAGCTACCTCATGGCGCTGGCCGCGTTCAAAAGTTACGTGATCGTTCGTTTGGCTTGGGAGGATAAAGCGCATCTTACGCGCCGCCCTCTTTGGCCGCCTCATTAAGTTCGTCCGTGTTGCTCTCCGCCGCAGGGCCTTCCGCTTGCGGCGTTTCCTCAGTGGCGATCTGTGCATCAGCGGTTTCCACTGTCGTCGCTTCCTGCATTTCGCCAGTCTCCGGCGCTGCGGCATCTTCGACAGCCACTTCGCCGGCTTCCGGTTCCACCGCTGCTTCAGCCCCAGCTTCTACATTCGCGGGCGCCTGCGCCGCCTCACCCTCTTCAAAGTGGCCGAAGTAGTGGCGAACGGCCACGCTGATCTTTTCCAATGTCTTTTCCCCGATGCCCGGAATCTCTTCGAGCTGCTCGGGAGTCATGTCGGCGAGAGATTCGATCGT
>JAKABE010000276.1 GCA_021801945.1 Acidobacteriota bacterium | reverse complement strand
TGGTGAAAAGTGCGCGCAACTTCACCGTACCGGTGGTGGTGTCGATCTGGTTGTCGACCGTGATCAGTTTGCCGGTGCCGAGAAGGTCTTGCTGGGTGCGATCGAAAGCCTCCACCTTGAGTTGGTGGCCACCGCGCATCTCCTCGAGAACCGCGGGCAGGTCGTCTTCAGGAAGCGTGAAAATGACGGTGATTGGCTGCATCTGCGCAACCACGACCAGCACGTTCGTGGAGTTCGCGGTGATCAGGTTGCCGGGGTCGACCAGGCGGAGGCCCACCCGCCCGTCGATGGGCGAGGAAATATGGCAGTAGACCACCTGCACCTGGTCGAACTGAACGACGCCCTGGTCGTTCTTCACGGTGCCCTCGTCAATAAGAACCAGTTTCTCCTGATCTTCCAGAATCTGACGGGGAATGGCGTTCTTCTTCCAGGCGTCCTGATAGCGCTTAAGATCCATCTGCGCCTCGGCGAGCATGTTCTGATCGCGCTGCAGAGCACCCTGCGCCTGCACTAACTGCGCCACGTACGGGCGGTCGTCGATGTCGATCAACGGGTCGCCTTTATGGACGTACTGGCCTTCGTGGTAGTGCACGGCAGTGATCACGCCGGTCACCTCGGCGGTAATGGAATCGGTATAGACGGGCGTAACCGTGCCAATGGCATTCAGATAGACGCCCAGATTGCCAAACTTCGCCGTGGCCGTAGTTACCGGTACGGGGCCTGCGGCGCCGAACCGTCCCCCGCCCTGGCGGCCCTGGCCCCCTTGCCGCTGGCTCGCCTCATGCTGGTGCAGCACCCAGTAGAACAAGAGGCCAAAAAGCAGCAGGACGATCGCCCAAATCCAGCGATGGCGGCGCTTCTTGCCCGCTCCCGGCGGGTCGTTATTCGGTTCATGATACGAAACAGACGGAGCCTGATCCATGTTCCTCTCTTCTGGTGCGAACCTGTGATCGATAAGAGCAGCCCCGCTTCCATTCCGGGCGGGAACCTCTGCCGCTCACGCGGCCCGTGCCCGCGACAAAGCCATTCCGGAGCACGAGAAAATTCCAACAACTCCAAATACAAAACCTGGATTGTCTTCCCTTTGCGCTCCGCACTTCCGTCTTCGCGTCCAAACTGCAGCGATCAAAAGGCAACCTGAGCCCCCGTCCGAATCCTTCAGGACGATCGAGGCAGACGGATTGCTTCCCCTGCCGCCAGCCCATGCCGCCCTGAAGCGGATTTACTTCGATGGACGGATTATGCCTTCGAATAGTTGCAGGATTTGAGGGACGGAACACGGGTCTTCGCTGCCATCCAGGGTGTTGGTTTCTTGCCGTCCTTATTGTATTCGTTCGAAACGGAAACCAGCTTCGCGCAGTGCATGGTGGATGGCGGCAATGTGCGTGGCGCCGCGAGCTTCTATGGTCACATCGATAACGGTTTCACCCAGGCTCACGCCGTAATAGGCGCGGTTATGCAGGGTTTCCACGATGTTGGCGCGCTCCCGAGCAAGAATCTGGGTGAGCGCCAGAAGCGCGCCGGGGCGGTCCTGGAGATAAACACGCAGGCGCACCAGACGCCCGTCCTTCACCAGGCCGCGCTCGATGATCTTGGCCAGCAGAGTGACGTCAATATTGCCGCCGCAGACCAGCACCACCGTCCGGCGATTGCGGAGCCTGGTTTTAGACTGAACGATAGCCGCCAGGGCGGCGGCGCCGGCGCCCTCGGCCAGAGTTTTCTCCTGTTCCAGAAGCATCAGGATGGCGCTGGCAATCTCCTCGTCGTCGACAGTAACGATTTCGTCCACGTAGCGGGAGACAAGCGGGAGAGTGAGGTCGCCGGCCCGGCGCACCGCGATTCCGTCGGCGACAGTGGCCTCTGGCTCGAGGGTGACGGGATGGCCCACCTCGCGGGCGCGCAGCATCGAAGGCAGTTTCTCCGGCTCCACGCCAACCACGCGGATACGGGGATTGACTTCTTTGAGCGCGCAGCCGACTCCGCTGATAAGGCCACCGCCGCCGATCGGAACCACCACGGCCTCGAGATCCGGAACCTGCTCGAGCAGTTCGAGGCCGATCGTACCCTGGCCGGAGATCACTTCGGGGTCGTCAAATGGATGGATAAAGGTGCGGCCTTCGTCGAGGCGGCGGCGCAGGGCTTCCTCGCATGCCTCGTCGTAGCTCGCGCCGTGCAGAATCACCTCGGCGCCATAGGAGCGGGTGGCCGCCACCTTCACCAGGGGCGTGGCCAGCGGCATCACGATCTGGGCGCGAATGCCGCGTGCGCCGGCGTGAAAAGCGACCCCCTGGGCGTGATTGCCGGCGCTGGCCGCGATCACCCCGCGCTTGCGCTCCGCCTCATTGAGGGTCAACAGCTTGTTGAGCGCCCCGCGCTCTTTGAACGAGCCGGTTCGCTGCAGGTTTTCGAGCTTGAGATGCAGCGGCAGCCCGATCAATTCCGAGAGGTGATGGGAAAGATGGCAGGGCGAGCAGTGAATCGCCTCGCCAATACGTGCGCGCGCCGTGTGGATACTGGCCAGAGTGACGGAATCCAATGCGTCCTCCCATGGGACTTGAAAATGGAACATCGAAATAAAAAAGCCACCTGCCGCATGTGCGGGGTGGCTTGTGACTGCTTCCGTCCAGCCTTTCGATCCGTCAGCCTCTGCCGCTCCCCGCGCGCGAATTTCGATGGGCTAATTCGCTTGATGGGAGGACAGGCCGCACCCTGGCGATGAAAAACGCATACGAGATGCGCTCAGATCATCTGCATCACGATATTCCAAGTAGAGCAGAGACGAACGGAGCGCGTCAAGAAAAGAAAGCGGACAGTCCGAGCCCACCTTCTGAGCCCACCTTCTGAGCCCACCTTCTGAATCGCTCTTGCGCATGGTGTCAGGCGGTGGTTGTTGAGCATTCCATTTTGAAACCGACCAGTTGCATCGCCTGCACCGGTTCGGAATTGCTCATGAAGTTCTTCCATACAAAGCCGGAGCGCCGGTTTTCCGCCATCAGCACCGAGATGCCCTGATCGATGCCGATCACATCCGCGTCGTACCAATGGGCTGCGGGATGAAAGGCGTCCACAAAACCGTAGCGGCTCCACGCCAGTCTGCCCCACTGCGCCCGCATCGCACGAAGCACGCTGAGGCAATCGGCGGGCACAAAAGACAGCGATCCGGCCGCGGCCGAGGGCACCACCGTCCCATCCAGCGGCCCCATGGACGGCGGCCCGCCCCAGCCCGTGTAGCCGCCAATCGAGTCGGAAGCCGTTACCCCCCAGTAGTTCTCGTTGAACCAGCGGGGATGGGCCAGGCAAAAGGCCTTGTGCGCGCGTGTCGCTATCACCGAGTTGTTGAAGTAGTCGGTGTACTCGTCGCGCTTGTGGCGAAAATCGAACCAGGCATGCGAGTACTGGTGCGTAAAGATGGGATCGGTGCCGCTGATGTAGGAATAACCCTGGAAATTCATCACCGGGCGCGAAAAATTCTTCCACAGTTCCGGTGAAACCGGGTGTGAAGGCGAACCGATGGCCAGCAGATAGATCATCATCAGTTCGCAGTAGTGGTCCCAGCGGTGCTTCAGGAACCCGCTCTCCGGCATCCAGCCCATCGAAAACGTCGAGCCGCCGTTGAGCAGCCAGGGCCAGTCCACCCGCTCGTAAATTTGCTGCGCCAACGCCGAAATCTGCGGATCGTCGAAATAAGCCTTGGCGGTGAGGATGCCGCACAGCAGAATCGACGTATCGATCGATGACACCTCCGAGGCGCGAAAGCGGGCGCCGGTCTCGATGTCGGTGAAGTGGTAGAAGAAGCCGTGGACGTGGGGAAAGTGGTTCAGGTGCCAGGCCAGCGTGGTCCTGACGCGCTCGAGGACCTGGGCGTGGGGCAGGTAGCCGCGCTTATCGGCGATGCAGAGGGCGGTCAGGCCGAAGCCGGTGGAAGCAATGCTGGCCATGCGCCGGCGGTCGCGCCGGCCCCCCAGGTCGTGCCGGGCACGGTCCAGAATCTGTCCGGTATTGGGGCTGGCTTGTTCCCAGAAGAAAAGGCAGCCAAGACGTTCCAGTTCGTCGAGAAAGGCGTCATCCTCGCCGCCCGGTTGCCATGCCTGAGCGGCGACGGCGACGGCCGGCGGCAATAGCGTGGCTCCGGCAGCGGTCACCATCGCTCGGAGCGCCTGGCGCCGGCTTATAGCCGGCATAGAACAACTGGGCGTCATGCCTCCCCCAAAAATACGAAATGAGAGGGCACAACTTACTCCTCCGAACAGACGGCGCTTGACCCCGCACCGGCAGAACGGCCCTGCTCAGCATTTGAGACTGGTACAAGTCCCATTCAAAACGATCGGCGCACTCCGGTCAAGTCCGGACAGAAGAGCCGCGGACTCGGCTTGACGCGCCGCCTGGGGAAGCCTAGACTCACAGGGGTTTGAACCCGGCTGAAGCATCCATCCGGGCCATTCGAAACGCCCCGGATAACCGGGAGAATGTCCGCTGCGTCCATAGTGTCGGGTGTCGGCTTGGCCGCCATCGTTTCGGGGAACGGCCTTGGACCGCCATCTCCCGCGCAAGCAACGGAATGGAGTGTTTATGTCGACAAGTTCGCCTATTTCTCTGGACCAGGAAATCAATCCCTGGGAAGCCCAGAGCGCACGCTTCGATTTTGCCGCCCGCAAACTGAATCTCGACGACGGGCTTTGGAAACTGCTGCGCTCCCCTTCGCGTGAAATCATCGTGCATTTTCCGGTCTCGATGGACGACGGCCGCATCGAGATGTTTACCGGATTCCGTGTCCAGCATTCCATGGCTCGAGGACCGGCGAAAGGAGGTATCCGCTACGCTCCCGACGTGACCCTCGACGAGGTGCGCGCCCTGGCAAGCTGGATGACCTGGAAGTGCGCCGTGGTCAACATTCCTTTCGGGGGCGCCAAGGGCGGCATCATCTGCGACCCGCACTCCATGAGCAAGGGCGAGCTTGAACGCATGACCCGCCGCTATACCTCCGAGATCATCGAGTTTATCGGGCCGGAGAAGGACGTTCCCGCTCCCGACGTGAACACCAATGAGCAGACCATGGCCTGGATCATGGACACCTACTCCATGCACATGCGCCAAACCGTCACCAGCGAGGTGAGCGGCA
>JAKABE010000275.1 GCA_021801945.1 Acidobacteriota bacterium | reverse complement strand
CCGCCGGACCGAGCATCGCCTCGGGGGCCTCGGCGAACAAAGCGCCCAGGGTCTTGCCGGCGTGCGGACCACTCGCCACCAGGCACCCGTCCCCGGTGAGCCAGACCTCGCCGACGGCCTCCGCCCGAGCCACATGGTCGTACCAGGGACGCAGGTCGCGATAGCCCCATACACGTTCGACAAAGTGAGGCTCGATGCGAAAGGGCGCCATTGGGGGATGCGCAGACCGCCAAGCCTCAGCCATGGAGGTTCCCTCTTTCCTACAGAGGATTAAATGGTTCCCCGTCCGTGGCGCCTGAGAGCTCGCCGCAGCCCGGCAACCGCACTCTCAATCTAGCAGATGCGCGAGAGCTCCTGTAGCTGCCCGCGCGAGGCACGGGGGGCATTCTTGGAAGTCTCTAATCTGAGCCAGTGCCACGATAAGGAACTTCTAAGGCATGGCTCGATGCGCTGGATGATTAGCTGCTTCTGATCTCCCTGTCCGGAGGATCTTGTGTTTCTATCTGCCTTCCCGCCGGTATGCAGCGTCATGGCACGCGGCCGCGCGTCGCGCTGGCTGTGCCTGGCGCTATTGGCGCTTGCGCCCGCCGGCGCGGCGGGCGGCGGTCCCAAGTACGTGGCAGGCTCGAGTTTCTTCGATCCCGCCGTGCTCGGCCAGCCGATTCACTGGGCGAGCGGGCAGGTAAAGTACTACGTCGATCAAGGCCCACTGAGCGATTCCGTCTCGAACCAGCAGGCCACCGCGATGGTGGATGCCGCCGCCGCGTTGTGGAGCGCCGTTCCCACCGCCGGCGTCACGCTCACCGACATGGGCGCGCTCAACGAGGACGTAGACGGAACCGACGTGCAGGCAGACTCTTCCGGCAGGTTCACGGCGCCCGCCGACGTTACCCCCTCGGCCACAAATTACCCTCTGGGCATCCTGTACGACGCCGACGGCTCAGTCATCGACACCCTCTACGGCTCCGGAGCAAGCGAGCCCACATCCTGCCAGGACAATGGCGTGTTCGTCTGGTTGGATAACCTCAATCCGGACGCCACCATTGCTCACGCCATCATCCTGCTCAATGGCCGCTGCGCCACCAGCGCCAATCTCCTGGAGATGATGAGCTACGAACTGGAACGCGCCTTTGGCCGTGTCCTGGGTCTCGACTACTCACAGGTAAACCCCGGCGCGCTCAGCAACGTGGAAACCAACGGCACACAAGGCTGGCCGGTAATGCAGCCCCTGAGCGGCGTTTGCGGACCGAGCGGCGGAGAGTGCATCCCCAACCCCGCAGTGCTGCGATGCGACGACATCGCCGCTCTCAACCGCATCTATCCCATCACCGCCGCAAATCTCGCCGGCTTTCCCGGCAAGGAGATTACGGCGGCCAACACCGTCTCCATCCGGGGGACGATCAGTTTCCGGACCGGCTATGGGATGCAGGGCGTGAATGTGGTTGCGCGCCCTCTCGACGCCAACGGCAACCCCTTGTACCAGTACACGGTCAGCTTTGTGAGCGGAGCTTATTTCAGCAGCGATCACGGCAATCCTGTGACCGGCTGGGACGACGCCAACGGCAACCCGGTCGCGATGTGGGGATCGAACGATCCGGCGATGCAGGGTTACTTCGACCTGAGCGGGATTCCCTTGCCGCCCGGCATGAGTACGGCCAACTATCAGGTGACCTTCGAGGCGATCAATCCGCTCTACATGCTCGCGGACTCGGTGGGCCCCTACGCTCAAGGCCAGGTTGAGCCGTCGGGAACGCTCAACGCCGTCACGGTCGCCAACCTGTCAGCGAGCAGCGAGCAGACCCTCAACGTCACCGTCCCGGATTCCGCTGTGGGCGGCTACGACGACGCCATCGGCGCCGAGACCCAGCCGCGCTCCCTGCCCGCCAGCGGCTTCTGGGCAGGCCGTCTGAGCCAGGTAGGTCAAACCGACTGGTTTACTTTTCCGGTCCGCGGCAATCGCATCTTTACTATCGTGACGCAGGCGCTAGACGAGACCGGCGCACCCTCCAACTCCAAGGCCATGCCTTCAATCGGCGTGTGGGACGCCTTCGATGCCGCAGGCTCGCCCGCCGTGGGTAATGCTCTGGGTCTGAACGGGCAGGCCACCGGCGAGACCTGGCTGCGCGTAGCCAGCAGCAGCGACGACATCGTGCGCGCCGGGATCGCCGACCGGCGCGGCGACGGCCGGCCGGATTACGCTTACCACGGCTGGGTGCTCTACGCCGACACGGTTCGGCCGCAACGGCTTCCCGCCTCGGGCGGGCCCATCGTAATTCAGGGCATGGGCTTTCGTCTCGCAGACACTGTGCAGGTAGGCGGCCAGGCTGCCCTGGTCACCAGCGTCTCGCCCAACGAGATCACAGCGATCGCGCCTGCAGCCGCCTCGGGCGTCACCGGTTCGGTGGATGTGGAAGTGGACGACAACCCTCTTTTCTATGCCGCCGCCATCCTCCCGGGCGGCGTGAGTTACGACTCCGGCACAGGCGACGCCCTCACCCTGATCACCGCGCCCACGAACACCGTCCCCATCGGCGAGCCGCTTCCCTTTACGGTAACGGCGCTGGGACCGGATTTGAAACCGGCAGGCGACGTCACCGTCACGTACACTGTAACGAGCGGCACGGCCAAGCTGGCGTGCGGGCTGGCCTCCTGTTCCGTGACCGCCAGCGGCGACGGCCGCGCCACCATGAACCTCACCGCCGTGGACGGAACCTGGTCGGTGGTCACCGCCTCGCTCACCAACGGCTCCAGCGTACAGGCGCAGTTTGCAGGAGGAACACCGCCCACGCTGGCCGCGCTCACTCCCCAACTTTCGCTGGCCGCGGGTACCACCTTCACATGGATCGTGCAGGCCCTGGTCTTGAACAACGGCGATCCCGCTGGCGGTCAATCCGTCACTTGGCAACCCGTATCCGGAGGCGGAATCACCGCTCAAAGTCCGGGTTCCGCGGCCACCAACTCCGCGGGCATCGCCACCGAGACACTCACGGTAGGGCCGCTCGCCGAGGGACAAGCGGCCTCCATCCGCGCTTGCCTGAACGGCACCAGTCAGTGCGTAACCTTCACCGCCTTCGGCGCGCAGCCCGAATACGCCTCCCTCGAAGCCGTTTCGGGCACAACTCAGAGTCTGGCCAACTCCGGCACGCCCAGCCAGATCGTCCTACGCCTGCTCGACATGGATGGCAACCCGATGGCGGGCGGCGCGGTCACCTTCTATCAGGCTCTGTACGCATGGACACCGCCGTGCGCTCCGCACACGCTCTGCACGCAGGGTGCGTTGCTCGGTCTTCAGGCCGGCACGGCGACCTCCGCCGTGGATGGCACCGTGACGTTCGCCCCGGCATCACGGCCTGGCGTGGCTACCGATCTTCTGGGCCTCGCCGCCTCCGGCAACACGGCGACGGTTGGCGTCGCCATCGAGGAGCATCCGTAAACAGAAGCGATCAGTCCGGCTGGTGGCGGAGACGTTCAATGAGCTCACGATCTTCCTGGCTGAGCGCGGCGTGTTCCAGGAGGTCGGGGCGGTTCTTGAGGGTCTTGCGCAACTGCTGTTCCCGGCGCCAGCGGCGAATGGCGAGGTGATCGCCGTTGACGAGCACCTCAGGAACGCGCAGTCCGCCAAACTCCGCCGGCCGGGTGTAATGCGGGTAGTCGAGCAGGCCGCCCGCACCGTGCTGCGAACGAGGAACGCCCGGCGCATCGGCTGCGATCTGAGCGTCAGGCGCGCCGAAGCTCTCGAACTCAGCCGAGGCTTCGTTGCCGAGTACCCCCGGAACCAGGCGCATCACCGCGTCTACAACCACCGCCGCGGCCAGTTCCCCACCGCTCAGCACGTAATCGCCAATCGAAAGCTCCAGGTCACAGTAGAGCTCATTGATGCGCTCGTCCACGCCCTCATAGCGGCCACAAAGGAGCACTACTCGCTCCAATGTGGCCATTTCCCGCGCCAGCGGCTGGTCAAAGCGGCGCCCCTGCGCCGAGAGCAAAACCACTCGCGCTCCCAAACCCTCTTCCCTAGTCCCTGGTCCCTGTGTTCTCCCGATTCCCAGCGAAGCCAGGGCCTCGGCGAGCGGCTCCGGCTTGAGGACCATACCTTCGCCGCCGCCGAAAGGCCGATCATCCACGGTGCGGTGCCGGTCATGGGTAAAAGCGCGCAGATCGTGAATGCCAATCGACACAAGTCCTTCGGCCAGCCCACGCCGCACGACTCCGTGGGCGAAGATGCCGCTAAAGAACTCCGGAAAGATGGTGACGATCTCGAAGCGCATACGCTACCGATGATAATCACTGCGTGGTTAGGTGCTGCCCCGCGCGTTCAAATCGATCAGGCCATCCGGCAGCGCCATTTCTACGCGCCGGCCTTCGAGATCAATCCGGCGCAGATAGCTCTTCGCAAACGGGATCAGGACTTCGCCCGCCGCGCCATGGACAACCAGCAACATCACGGGGCCTGCCGTCCGGTCCACGTCTTCGATCTCCCCCACGGGGGCGGGCTGCGCTCCGGCCACATCGATCAGCATGCAGCCGATCAGGTCGCCGATGTAAGCCTCGTCCTCGCCCAGCGAGGCGCGCTCGGCGCGTGGAATGGCCACGATGAGGCCCACCAGACTCTCCGCGGCAGAGATTGAGTCCACGCCAGCGAAGTGCAGCACTACGCCGCCTTTGTGGGGCCAATGGGCCGACAGCTCCACCGCGCGCGCCGCAGGCGAGGCTTCGGCGGCAATCAACCACAGACGTTTGCGTTCAGCAAATTTCTCGGGAAAGTCGGTGAGGATCTCGGCAAAGACCTCACCTTTGCGGCCCTGGGGGCGGCGAATCTGTGCCAGCCAGGTCCACTGCTCCGCCGCTTCCGGTGCGGTCATCTGCAGCACCGCAACCGGGCGCGCAAAGCCGCCATCCTAAGCTTCGCTCCCCGGTTCGTCTTCCAGGATGTCAAGCGTGTATCGGTGATGCAGCTTCATGCTGACGGCGCCCAGAATGGTGCGTACCGAACGCGCGGTACGCCCCTGTTTGCCGATGACCTTGCCGACGTCCTGGGGCGCAACACGGAGTTTGAGCACCGTGTTCTCCTCCCGATCGACGGATTCAACTTCAACGGCTCCCGGCTCATCCACCAAGGCCTGCGCGAT
>JAKABE010000274.1 GCA_021801945.1 Acidobacteriota bacterium | reverse complement strand
TTTCTGTACCCCATGCACGGCAAATAGCAGGCCCACAACCAGACGAATGAGCAACAGTCCAAAATCCGCCATGTCGTCCTCCTTGCGGTCAGTCCCTACGCTGAAAAGCCCTGTGCGCGGCGGTCATGAGGCTGGACATCAGCGTCGCGCAAACCGTTTCACAACGTCATCGGCCATCTGGCCTGAGCAGAGGCTGCCGCTCCATCGGACGTAGTCCACGAATGGCTTGGGTGCTTTCGGCTCGCATCAGGTACGCTCCGGCACGGCTCGGGCCTCAGCTTGGCCAGATCATAGCTGCGGTCGGAGCCATTGGGGTCCCGCGAATCGCCTCAATGAACGCTACGACTGCGTGGGGAACGCGCTCGCATCGTTCAAGGCGAATCGGTAATGCCTTCCAGCATCGTCTCCACCACGTTGTTCAGGTACTGCTCCGCATCTAGGGTCTCGTCGATCAGCGCCGCGAAAATGAGATTGTACAGGAAGATGCGCGCGATGGTTTCCGGACGCGACGCATGCAGGTGTCCGCGCTCGACGGCACCTTCAAGGTAACTGCCGATGATTCCGATCGCCGACTCACGCATCTGGCGCCACCGCTCCGCCACTTGTGGGTGGTTTGGCGACTCGCGAACTAGAATACGGGCGATTGCCTCACGGCGCGTGACGACAGCCAGAAACCGCCGCCCCAGTTCGTGGAGCGCCTCATTGGCCCGAACCTCCGGCGCCGCGCGCAGGATCTGCTCCATCTCGGGCAGGAAACTCCGCTCACTGACGAGGTCTTCGAGAATCTTCTCTTTGTTGGCGAAGTAGTAAAACACGAGTCCCTGAGGCACGCCGGCCTCTTGGGCGATGCCCTTTGTCGAGGTTGCATCGAATCCCCGCAGGGCGAACAGAACCTGGGCTGCGTCGAGGATGCGCTGACGTGCCTGCACCGGTTCGGAAGCCTTTCCGGAACGCGGCCCTTTGCGGCTTGAAGGAACCACCTCGAGCGGTTTGCCGGGCTTGGCCACGTCATCACCCCACTGGTAGGTATCTTCCCGAGAGTGCTTTCAGTGTACGTAAGGAGACCTGCAGGGGCAACGTAACGGCCCTCTGGCGAGGGCCCCCGCACGGATGGGCCTCGGTATCCCAAGTTCGTACCTGCGTAACGCAGGAGTGGCGGGGCGAGAAGCAGGAGGCCCACGATTCACATGTTCAACGCCCAGCCAGGAAGGCTACTGCAGCCGCGCAGCCAAGGAAAAGGTTCCAACGGCGCTGCGAGAGCACCACGCTTATCGAAGCGCGTGTGCCCAGGCGGATGCGAAACCGCTCAGGGGTACGAAACGGACACGACCGGTGGAGAGCGGCCTACATCGCGGTGCCTCGACGAAGTGACCGCCATGCCCGCGCCGAGGGCGGGCATGGCCTCTTCGACGTCTTCGCCCACCTCGAGACACTCCTTTGGAGGTGCGCCGATTGCAGCCGCCAGTCGACGAAGTAGGAGTGGTGTGGCCTCGAGCGGCGGTTCACCTCTGGGCAGGCGACCTGGTCGGCCCACGGATCGGCCCCCGCCCAAGGATCATCAGACAGCTGAGGGGTGCCCGGCGCACGGGCGGCAGAGCAGGATGCCGTCCTTCGTGACGGCATCCTGCTCGAAGACGTACTCACCGCAGTTTGCGCAGCGTGCCCTGGCTGGTCTTGCCGCGACCGGGCTGAAGTGGACGGTGGAAAACTTCTCGAAGAAAAAGAGTTCGTCCGCGCTCTTGCTCGCCACGCGCGCGACGGCGTCAAGGGTGGCCGCTTGCGACACGGCGGACGCCGGCTTGCCCTGCCGCCGTTCAGCTGCATAGTCAGCCTGTGCCAGTTCGTCGCAGACTTCCGGCCGCAGCGCAACACGCACCGCGATACCGCCCGGTTGTGCCAGAACGGCAGCCACCTTGCCGAAATCGAAGCGGCGCAGAGTTCCCTTGCCGGCGGTACATCCGGTCGCCGCCTGCAGTCCGTCCTCGTAGCAGGACTGGGGCCGCAACGCCTCGCCGCCGAGTTCCGTGAAGAGAAAGAGACCCTGGTCACGTTCGCGTTCCGCGCCGAGACGGCTCAATGCTTCCTGGCCCATGCGCCAGCCCACGACGAGAAACGGGCAGAGATGCCCATGAAACTCCACGAGCCAAGCCGGCACGACCTTCTGGTCCTGGTGATCCTCCACGCCCACAACTCCTTTTCCGGGCTGCGATCCGGGTTCGTTTGCGATGGTTGTTGCGCGCTCCCGCGGAGCGGCTCTAGAATGGGTCTTGACTGGGCACTCAGTCAAGACCCGGGAGGAGACTGCTTATGCGCGCATCTTGGGTTCGTCACTTTTCTCCCGCCTGGTTTGCGGCCGCGATGGGCACGGGGGGCCTCGCTGACGTCATCTATTCTTGGGGTGGAAACTTCCCGTGGTCGCGAGGTGTCGGGCTCATCTTCGCACTCATCACGGCCCTGCTATTCTTGGTTCTGCTGGTTCCTTGGGTCTGGCGCTGGCTTGGACACGGCGACGCGGCGCGTGGCGACCTGGACCACCCGCTCCTCGGCAACTTCTACGTGACGATGCCGGTCGCCGCGATGGTCGTTGCGCTCGACGCGGACGTCACGGCAGGCGCGTGGCTCGGACCGCAGGCGCTCTATGTTGTGACTCTGACTGGATGGCTGATCGGCGTCGTCGGCGTGACTGCCCTTGCCATCTACATCAGCTTCACTCTGATGCGCCACGACGGTCCTGCGCCGAACTTCATCAACTTCTCTTGGCTGCTGACCCCGGTCGCCGCAATCGTCATCCCGCTTCTGGGGAATCCGCTCACCGCCATGCTGCTCCACCACCACAGCGTCTGGGCCCGGACAGTCCATCTTGTCAACCTTGCGTTCTACGGCATGGGGCTTATGCTTTTCGTGCTCATGGGCGCCTTCGTGATCGCCAGGCTGCTTCAACACTCCATGCCCGCGGCCGAAGCGGCCCCAACGTTCTGGATTAGCCTCGGACCGATTGGCGTAGGCACGCTCGGCCTGATGGGGCTGGCCGACGCGAGCCGTTCGCTGCACCTTGTGGCCTCCGTGGGCATACTCGATGTCCTGGCCGTGACGCTTTGGGGCTTCGGCATCTGGGCACTCGGCATCGCCATCATGGTGACGATCCATCATGCGCGGCGCGGCGGCATTCCGTTCTCACTGTCGTTCTGGGCCTTTACCTTCCCATTGGCCGCGTATGCCCTGAGCACGATGCATATCGCGGCGTACCTCCAGGCACCGGGAATCATCTGGTACGCGGGGCTCCTGAGCTGTCTCCTGGTTGTCCTCTGGCTCATCGCCGCGACTGGAACAATAGCCGGGCTTTTCTCAGGCAGGCTCTTCGCTCCGCCCGCTCCCGCCGCCAATCTGCGCAACGTGAAGGCAGACTGACTTTTACCGCCGCGCGCTTCTGCAAGGCACCGGGTGTCGCCAAAGGTGAAGGCACCGGTGCATTCCTCCGGGTGTCAGGCGCGTTCCCATCGTCCGATGATGCGTACCGCCATCGACACCGCCCAAAAGTGCAGTGCTGTTGGCTCGTGCAAGTTTCGCCATGCGCCCCAGGCGCTCGTCCGTGGCCTCCGGAGCGATAAGCAGGACGTATCCATTCCGCGCCAGCGCAAGGGGCTGGTCTTGGCGTTCTCCCGCCACCTCGCCCAATCTCGATGAGCGCACCGGACGTTTCTCCACATCGCGAGCTAGTTGCCGGTGGATCACTGGCACGGCGGTCGGCACCAATCCGGATCGCCTGAAAGACGGTTCTTGCACGTGGTCGCGACGCGTGTGAGGGCCGGTTGTCTAGGATATTGTGGTAGGTGAGGGGGTGGCCGGGTGAATCAAGGCGAGCTTCGGTCGCTTGAGCCATCTCCGGTCTCGCTTTTCTTGGGCCCTTCCGCCTCTTGGCAGACGGAGGCCCAGGGCCGAGGTCAGGTGCTTACGGCGAAGGCCCGCGCAGCTCCTTCGCCCGCTTCGATCTGCACCCGACCAGAAACGCACTTGCACACCGGCCCTACGCGATCTATACTATGGTATATATCGGAGGTGACGCCATGGAGACCAGGGTAGCCAAGTTGTTCAGAAATGGCAGGAGTCAAGCTGTAAGGCTTCCGGCGGATTTTCGTTTTGAGGGAGAAGAGGTCTACGCGACACGCGATGAGCGGACGGGAAACGTGACACTATCGAGCCGGCCGGGACTGGAAGCCTGGACCGAGTTTTTCCGACTCGCGCAATCCACGATGGTCCCCAACGACTTCATGCTGAAGCGCCCCATGAACGTGCCGCCAACTGAGCGTGGCGTTTTTGACTGATGGCCTTGTATATGCTAGACACCGATATGGCCAGTTACGCCATCAAAGGGCGAGGCGAAGTCCAGAGTCGACTGTTGAGTATACCGCCAAGCAGCGTATGCATATCGGTGGTCACGCGGGCCGAACTCTTGTATGGGCTACAGCGCTTGCCCGCCGATCACGGCCTCCACAATTTAGTTGGGCGTTTTCTCGATCTGGTTCAGACGCTTGCGTGGGGTGTCGTTCGTGGGTCAACCGGCGACCCAGCCGCTTGGTACGCGAGCATCCGTCATCAGCTCGTCGGAAGCGGACAGCCCATCGGCGAGATGGACATGATGATCGCAGCACATGCAATTGCAATTCAAGCAACTTTGGTAACCAATAACACTCGGCATTACGAGCGTATCGATGGACCGCTCATCATCGAAGACTGGCTCTAGCAGAAATGATGGTTCGCCGAGTAGCACCACATCATGCGGGTGAACGCGGAAGAGCTAATCAGTGCGGCGAAGGGGTTACCCGGCGGCCGAAGGGCGCCGGCGGGGTTCAAGGTGTGAATGCGCACCGGCCGAACATGTTGATGCGCTTGTGCCCCAGGGGGGGACTGGCGAGACTTGTCCTCATCGGCGATCTGCTGCCCCTCCGCCCGCAGTTGGGCGATCGCGACGTCTTGCTACCGTGACGGCTCCCGCCATGAATGACAGGGCTTGGACGACCTGCAGCCGATGTTCGCCAAAGTCTGCGCCGACTTCCCTGCGTGCCCGTTCTCCTTGGTGTCCTGCGCTCCTTCCGCTTCCATGAAGGCGAGGATCTTTCCCGCCGCTCGCGGTACCAG
>JAKABE010000273.1 GCA_021801945.1 Acidobacteriota bacterium | reverse complement strand
AGTCTACTGCACTTCAAGCCGCAACCCGAATCAACCGGCTCTGGACTTGCAGGCGATTTTGGACAGCATGGGCGGCGCAAAAGAGCTGATCCAGTCGGTAATGGAAGAGCTGCGCGCGCGGCGCGAGGGGGAACGGGACGGGGGTTAAGGGGAAACAGTAGACCCACCAGCTCGGATGGTGCGCCCGGAGAGATTCGAACTCCCGACCTAATGCTCCGGAGGCATTCGCTCTATCCAGCTGAGCTACGGGCGCGCTCTTTCAGGATAGCGCACTTCGCGCCCGAAACGTGGACTCAACGCGAACACCGAGCATACGCCATCCGGCATCCTACGCCGCAAACGACGCGGCGTCCGGCGGAACTTGTTCGAGGAGCCGTTTCCAGGTCTTCTGGTTTTTGCGGTAGCCCTTCTTCAAGTCCTCAAGGATGCGTTCGAAGTCGGCATTCGTGCGCAGGTTGTTCCAGGAGGGATTCTTCTGGAACCAGGGGTAGTTCTCGTTGCCGAGATAAATGGCGCGGCGCAGCCAGTGGAGGGCCTCGCTGGAGTCGCCCTCGACGGCGAAGTAGGTGGCCAGGCGGTAGGCCATCTCGCTGTCGGCTTCGGCGGCGGCCAGGGTGTCGTCTTTGAGCAGGGCGGCGGCGCGCGCACGCTCGCCAATTTGCACGTAGCACATGGCCAGCGTGGGCACGGCAATGCGGATGCGCTCGTCGTCACGGATCACGCGCTCCAAAATCCCGATGGCTGCGTCCAGCTTGCCCAGCCGCAACTGCTGGTAGCCGGCCGACGTGCGCAGCAGGGGATGGTGCGGCTCCAGGGCCAGGCCTTTTTCCAGCTCGTTGCCGGCCATCTCCATCTGGTTGCGGTAGTGGTAGACGCGGGCGCGGTGGTTATAGAGGATGGGCGCGCCGCCGGGATTGAGCTTAAGGGCGCGGCTGAATTCGGCGAGCGCTTCCTCATACATGCCGTCGCCGCGCAGGGCCTGTCCGGCCATCATATGCACGTCGGAGTCGTTGGCCGCGTTCACCAGCAACTCGGCGATGCCGTGCCGCGCCGACTCCTTTTCGCCGCGCGAGAGCAGCATGTAAATGCGGTAGAGATTGGCCTCGGTGGAAGCCGGATCGAGCTTGAGCGCTTCGTCAAAGGCGCGGCGCGCGCGCATGACGTGAATCTGCCCGCCAAAGCCGTGGCGCGCGTACTGCAGTTCGGCGATGCCCAGGCCGGTCCAGCCGGCGGCAAACGCGGGGTCGGCCTCGGTGACGCTGGAAAACTGCGCGTGAGCACGGTCAAGGTCGGCGCGGGCACTGGTGCGCACCATGAACGAGCCGAGCAGCGCCCGTGCCTGCAAGTAGTTCTCGCTGACGGGACCGGGGAGCGAGGCGTCGCGGAGGGCCTCGCGTGGCGCATCCGCCGGCAAGGCTTCGATCCTCTCCGCGGCGCTGAGCCCGTGGAGCGTGGCGAAGACCTCATTGGCGATCTCTGTCTGCACCGCGATCAGGTCCAGTGACGCCACGCGGATGGAGCCGCCGGCGCGTACGCTCTGCGCGGAGACGTCGAGCAGTTGCCAGTTGAGGTCAAAGCCGCTCGCGGGACCGTTCTCGGAACGCACAAAACTGCCCGTCAACACAAGGGAGACCATCAGCTTTTGGCCAATGGCCAGGGGATCCATCTGGGTCACGGGAAGCTGCATAAGCGTGCTCGAAGGCCGCACCACGAGGGCGGGAATGCGCGCCAGGCGCGCCGCTATGGCGTCGGCCAAAGCAAAACCGTAGAGCGGCGGGGCCGCGGCGGCGCCGAGGTTGGCAAAAGGCAGCACGATAAGGGAGTTGGTTTGCGCCCGCTCACTCGCCGACTCACGGAATCGCTCGGCGAGCATAGAGAGCAATCCTGTGGTGCGCTTGTCATCGGCGGCGCCGGTGGCGGGCAGATTGGCCGCAGCCTCGCCGGCCAGAATCCCGGTTTCAATCTGCTTGGCCTTCATGACCGTCCGCAACGCCTCGCGCACCTCCGCCGCCGAGGCGTAACGCGTCGCGGGATTCTTTTCAAGGCACATGGCGATCACGCTCTTCAGCTCCGGCGCGATCTGCGGGACAATCGCGCTCAAATCTTCGGGCTCCAGGAACTGGATGGCGTGAATGGCCTGAACATCCTCATCCTCGGGCTTCACAAAGGGATGACGTCCACTGGCCAGCTCGTACAAGATCACGCCCAGCGCCCAGACGTCCGACTGCACGCTCGACTGGCCGGTGACAAACTGCTCCGGCGCCATGTAGCGGATGGTGCCGCCGCGCGCGGTGTAGGCGGCGGCGAGCGAGGCTTCAGCACCCAGCCGCGCCGTAGCCGGATCGAAGCTCGCGTCTTCGGGGCGCAGGCGGCGCGCTAGGCCAAAGTCCAGGATCTTCACCAGGCCGCCGTCGGACAGCATGACATTCTGCGGCTTGAGGTCGCGGTGAAAGATGCCCAGGGAGTGCGCGGCGTGCAGACCATCGGCGATCTGGATGCCCACCGAGAGCACCAGTTGCGGGCTGGCTGGCCCGCGCGTGATCAACTGATCGAGCGACTGGCCGGGCACGTATTGCATGGCGATGTAGGCCTCATCGCCGCTCTCGCCCACCTCAAAGATGGCGCATACGTTGGGGTGTTCGATGGCCGAGGCCATCCGAGCCTCACGTAGGACCGTGGAGCGCATCTGCTCCTGGGTGAGCAGTCCGGCGCGTAGAATCTTGAGCACCGCGGGCCGCTGCAGCAGCGTATCGTTGGCCAGATAGACGACGCCGTTGCCGCCAGCACCCAGGCGGCGCAGAATCTCGTAATGCTCGATGATCTTGCGCTTCATTCTCTTTCTTCAAGTGTACGGGGTTTGCGGCTGTCGCGTTCCACAAACCCGGTATTGAGGGTTAGCGTGCGTGTGCGGCGCGGAGGCCATGCTCGTCCCATGAATCTGTTAACGTCGTACTGAGAATGAAACGATTGCACAGAGAGGCGGCAAAGAGATTCTTGCGCCAGTTCATCCATGTGCATCTGCAAATTCGCCATCCTCATTTCCGGCGGAGGCTGGGGAACGCAAACGTGCCGGTGGTTTTGGCGCTTGCGGTTACGCTGCCCCTTGCGGCCCAGAAAAGTCCGCAGGCTGCCTCGACGCCATCGCCAGCGCAAATCGCACCGGCCAGGGCGCTCAGCTCCAAACCGGCACTAGCAGCGGCCTCTCCGCCAATCTCCGCATCCAGAACCTGCTCGCCGATCATCAGTACTTCCTGGTTCAGGATGAGCTCAGCAAGCTGCCGCCCGAGCAGGCACAGTTGTACCGGGGCATTCTGGCCAACCGGTCGAATGACCTGCAAACGTCGATTCAGTTACTGGCGCCCCTCGTCGATCGCGTCACCGCCAGCGGCAACACCGCCCAGGAGAAGCTGCTGCGGGAGGCGCTGGCCGAGGACTATTTGCGCGAGGGCGACTGGTCCAAGGCCGCCCAGGCCTACCAGACACTGGAAGCCCGCCTGCACGCCGTCCTCACGCCCAGCGAGCAGAGCCAGATCGAGATGCCTCTCAAGCTGCTGCCGTTGGCCGCCGGCGATCCGCCCACAACCGTCGAGCCCTGCGACCCGTTTGAGATCCAGGCCAGCCAGGACCCCCTCGGCCTCCTCGACATTCCCGTCTTCGTCGATGCGCGCCCCCACAGTTGGATGCTCGACCCAACTCTGCCCTTCAATCTCATTGACCGCTCTACGGCGAAGGAGGTCGGCCTCAAGATCTCCAAACGGTTCGCCACCATCCGCACTCTCACCGGCCGGCCCATCCAGGTGCGCGTGGCGGTCATTCCCCGCTTCACAATCGGCGGCCAGCTTACCCTGCGCAACATGACCGTCTTCGTCTATAACGACGCCGACTATTCCTTCCCGCAACCGCGCTACCAGGTGGAAGGCGTGCTGGGCTATCCCGCGCTTTCGGTGTTGGGCGCCGTCACCGTCACGGATGAGGACATGGTGCAGGTGCAGCCCGCCAAGGAGCCCGATCCGGCGGACAGCCAGCGCCCGCCTGGCGCTGGGGCGCGCTTCTTTCTCGATGGCGGCCAGATCATCGTCGCGCTTACACGCACCCCGCTCGCCGGAGAGACCCTCCCGGGCGGCTACGACATGTACGCCGTCGATGCCGGAAGCCAGCAGACCTACCTCACCTCGCGGTACTTCGATGAACACTCCGCCGAATTTGCGCATCAGACCATGACTCTTTTTGCCTTCCCCGGCCTGGAGTCCTCGCCGCCGCAGCCCTCCTTCGTGGCGGAAACCGTTCCTCTCGCGGTGGGCAAAACCACGGTGAATCTCCACTACATTCGGGTCTTCACGCAGCCTCTGGGCTCGGCCGCCCTCGACGATGTTTATGGCGTGCTGGGCGCGGACGCCCTCGGGCAACTCGGCAGCTACACGTTTGACTACCGCACGATGCGCTTCAGCGTGCAGCCGGAGTGATGGCGGCAGGTCGAGGCGCGGGCGCGAAGGCGTGCGGGCCGGATGCCCGCCGCTGGGGCAGGACTGCCAGAACCCCATCTTAAAATGAATGGAGTTGAAAGGAGGGAGACTGATCTCTCCGATCTGAGAGGCCGGCATGAAGGCGCTCGACAAGCTGATCGTCTCCACATCCCGCCCCGTTCCCCTGAAAACAGAGCTTCTCCGCAAGCTGCTGCGGCGCTGGCCCGTGGGGTCGTACGAGGCGCGTCTTCGCGCCGGGGCAGTGAGACGGCCCCACTATGGCTGGTGCGCGTACTTCGCCGCCGCAGAAGCCAAGATGCTGGGCCATAAAGCCATCACGGTAGCAGAATTCGGAGTGGCCGGCGGCAAGGGGCTGGTGTGCCTCCTGGAACACAAGGCGGAGATCGAAAGAGCGCTGGGCATCGAGGTTCTCGTCGTGGGATTCGACAGCGGCGCGGGACTGCCGGCGAGCCGAGACTCACGCGACCTCCTGTATACCTGGCCGGCCGGCGCGTTTGGAATGGACCGTGGCGCGCTCGAAAAGCGTCTCGGCGGGCGAGCGCGGCTTGTCCTCGGCGACGTGGCCCAGACCGTTGGCCCTTGGCAGCCGGAGTCTCATGCTCCTTTGGGCGCGGTACTGTTCGACCTCGATTACTACTCGTCCACCTTGAGCGCGCTGGC
>JAKABE010000272.1 GCA_021801945.1 Acidobacteriota bacterium | reverse complement strand
GCTGGGGGGTCGCCTACGGTCAGGCGGGCGACGCGCTCCCGCAGCCGCTCCACAAAGATGTCGTAGACGGGCGCCTCGACGATGGCGCGCGAGCAGGCCGAGCACTTTTGCCCGCTGAATCCGTAGGCCGAGGCCACCACTCCGTCGAGGGCTGCGTCCAGGTCCGCATCGGCGCACACCAGAATGGGGTCCTTGCCGCCCATCTCCAGAATGGTGCGCTTGATCCAGATCTGACCGGGCTGGGTGCAGGCGGCACGGGCGTGAATTTCCAGGCCCACGGCCTTGGAGCCGGTGAAGGCAATGAAACGGGTCTTGGGATGCTCGACAATAGCGTTGCCAAAACTGGCTCCGGAGCCGGGGCAGAAGTTCACCACGCCTTCGGGCAGCCCGGCTTCCTCAAGCGCCTCCACGAACTTCGCGGCAATCGTCGGGGCATCGCTCGAAGGCTTCAGAACCACGGTGTTTCCGGTCACGACGGCTGCCGAAGTCATGCCTGCCATGATGGCCAGCGGGAAGTTCCAGGGCGGAATCACCGCGCCCACGCCCAAGGGAATATAGAACAGCTCGTCGCGCTCGCCGGGGAACTGGATGGGCGGGACAGCCGCGGCCAGCCGCAGCGCCTCGCGGGCGTAAAACTCAAGGAAGTCGATGGCCTCGCCTACGTCGGCGTCGGCCTCGGCCCAGTTTTTGCCCACCTCGTAGACCAGCCAGGCCGCGAACTCCAGCTTGCGCCGACGGACGATCTCCGCCGCACCCAGCAGGAGCGCAGCCCTCTCCGCGGCTGGAACCCGGCTCCAGGACTCGAAGGCGTGGAGGGCGGCGTTCATCACGCCCTCCACCTGTGCCGCATCAGCTTTCTGATGCACCCCCACCACCTGCGCGGGTTGCGCCGGATTCATGGAGCGAATCTTGTCTTTGGTTTTGAGACGGCGCCCACCCACAATCAGGTCGTATTCGCGGCCTAACTGCGCGGCCACCTTGTCCAGCGCCGCGCGCATAGCGCGCGCGTTCTCCGGCGCCTTGAAATCGACAAACGGCTCGTTCGCAAAGGCGCCTTGCGGCGAACGCGCCTGGATGGAATTGGAAATGATTGCCGTTGTCATAACAGACACAGTGTAGTCCAGATTGCGAAATGGCGGATAAAGACGCGGATGAACGAAGCTGCGGCAGAAGGGTCATCGTGCCCGCACCGCCCTTTCGCGCCCCGCAATGGGAAGATTGCCGCCGCGGGGAAGGTAAATCTGCCACTAAGGGGGAAGAAAACCGGCAAAAGCCGTGTCTGTATAATTCATGCTGCCATGGTCCTCGGCAACGCGATTCAGCTTTGCCGGTTCTTCGGTTGGGGCAAAGGCAAAAGGAGGGGGTCATGACGATCGCATCGGTGGGACAGCCGTTGCTTCTGGCAAGCAGGATGTCGCGGCTGGGCACTGAGACCGCGTTTGAGGTTCTCAGCAAAGCGAAGGCTCTGGAACGCCAGGGCAAGAACATCATTCATCTGGAGATCGGCGAGCCCGACTTCAATACTCCCGCCAACGTGGTGGATGCGGCAGTTGATGCGCTGCGCCAGGGTTGGACCCACTACGGGCCCTCGGCGGGGCTGCCCGAACTGCGCCAGGTCATCGCTGAGTACGTGGGCCGGACGCGGAGCATCGAGGTTTCGCCCGAGGAGGTAGTGGTGACACCGGGCGGCAAGCCCATCCTGTTTTTCACCATGCTGGCGCTGGTGGACGAGGGCGACGAGGTCATCTATCCCAATCCAGGATTCCCCATTTACGAATCGATGATCAACTACGTTGGCGGCACACCGGTTTCCATCCCGCTGCGCGAGAGCCGGGATTTCGCCATGGATGTGGACGAATTGGCAGGGCTGATCACGGACCGCACGAAGCTGATTATCCTGAATTCGCCGCAGAATCCCACCGGCGGGGTGCTGGGACGCACGGAGATTGAGCGGGTCGCCGAGGCTATCGGAGGGCGCAACATTATGGTGCTCTCCGATGAAATCTACAGCCGGCTGCAATTTGAGGGCGAGCCATTTTCGATCATGTCCATCGCGGCGATGCGCGAGCGGACCATTCTGCTGGACGGCTTTTCGAAGACCTACGCCATGACCGGCTGGCGGATGGGCTACGGCGTAATGCGGAGCGAACTGGCGGCGCACATCACGCGGCTGATGACCAACTCGAATTCCTGCACGGCCAGCTTCACGCAGATCGCCGGCATCGAGGCGCTGCGCGGCGGCCAGAGCGCGGTGGACCACATGCGCGCAGAATTTGAACGGCGCTGCCGCGCGTTTGCGGATGGCATCAACAAGATCAAAGGCTTCAGTGCGCGGATGCCCAAGGGCGCATTCTACGTCTTTGCCAATATCACCGCCACAGGTTGGGAATCGAAGCGCCTGGCGAATGCGCTGCTGGAGGAATCGGGCGTGGCGGCGCTATCCGGCGCATCCTTCGGCCAGTACGGCGAAGGCTTTCTGCGCTTTAGCGTGGCCAATTCCATGGAAAACCTGATGGAGGCGCTGAAACGCATCGACGCATGGGCGCAGAGGAGTTTGTAAAGCACGCGCTTTGACGGTTCCTGGCGCGGTACCGACGCGGCGCGCCCTACCCTGGCGCAGATTGGCCCGCCGCGAGCGGCAGCCGGACGGTGGCGCGCGCGCCTTCGCCATCCTCGCGGTTTACGAGCTGAATGTCACCGCCGTGCGCGCGGGCTATCTGCTGGGCCAGCGCCAAGCCCACGCCGCTGCCCGTGGCCTTGGTGGTATAGAAGGGCACGAACAGGTTCTCGATATTGGCGAGGCCCAGGCCGCGGTCCTCGATCACAACCAGCAGCTGTGCTCCTGCACGTTTCCAGCTAGCGCGCACCAACCGCGTGCCGTTGGCGGCAACCGCGCCGGAATCGGCGGCCGCTGAAGCCACGCCAAATTCCGCCCCTTCGGAGCATCCAGGCGCGCTCTGCAACCGCTCCAGCGAAGCATCCACGGCGTTGGCCAGCAGGTTGATAAACATATGTTCCAACTGGTCGGGATCGGCGTTAAGCGTGACCGGAGGCCCTGGATCGAGCGCGACAGGCAAGCGCTGCTCAAGCAGCGCCACACGATCCAAAAGCGGTCCGAAATCCACCATGCGCAGCCGCGGCGGCGGCAACTGCGCCAGCGCCCGATAGGACTGCACAAAGCGATGCAGCGTGTCGGCGCGGCTCTCCACAATCCCCAAGCCGCGGCGAAAATCGCCGAGGGTGGTTTCTTGGCCCTCAAGGCTATCAACGCGCTCTAACAGGCTTCCGGCGATCGACTTGATGGGCGCCAGCGAGTTCGACAGCTCGTGGCCCAGCACGCGGATGAGGCGCTTCCAGGCCAGCCGTTCCTCTTCCTGGAGCGGCTGGCTTACGTCGGCCAGGAGCAGGAGCGTGTGCGGTGCGCCGTCCTGGCGGAAAGCGGCCTTGCGAAGCAACCAGCGCGCCGGCCTAGCGGCAAAGGGCCCAGACGCAAGGGAATGGATGGATTGGTCGGGCGCGGCCAGCAGATCTTCGAGTCCCAATTCCCGCGCATGGCGGCGGTAACAGCGGCTATACGACACGCCAAGGAGTTTCAGACCGGCGTCGTTGACCAGTTGCAGCCTGGCTTCCCGGTCGAAGGCGAACAGCGGCGACTGCATCACTTCGAGGATACGCACCAGCAGCGCCGTGGCTTCCAAGGATCGCACCTGCTGCTTATCCATCAAATTGGCCAGCGCATTCACCTCCGCAGCCAGTTCTCCCATCGCATCTCGTGCATTGGCTTGGCGTGCTCGCATGGAAAAGTCGCCTTCGCGCAGCCCTGAAACCACGTTGGCCAAGGTCTGCAAGCGGAGCACAATACCTTCCTCAAGGGCCGTGGCCACCAGCGCGAGATAGATCAGCAGGCAGGCACTGAGCAGCAAAGCGGGCGCCAGAGAGATATGCCGCAAATAGAAGAGGAGACCAGCTAGAAAAAGCCCAGGCAGCGCCAGGAGCAGGCTATAGAGCCGCAACCGGCCCATTGCCGAAAGGCGCCGCTTGCTCCGCTCATAGGCCATACTTTTCCATGCGCCGGTAAAGCGCGGCGCGGCTCAAGCCCAGCGCCTCAGCGGCCTGCGAGATATTGCCGCCCGAGCGGCGCAGAACCTTGCGGATGAGCGTGGACTCCACCTCGCCGATGCTCATCGTCTCAAAAGACGGCGCCGGCGCGCGCGCCGGGGTCATGCCCAGGTCGGCGGCGTCAATCTCCTCGCCACGGCAGAGCAGCACGGCGCGCTCCACGGCGTGCTCCAACTCGCGCACGTTGCCGGGCCAGGCGTACTGCATCAACTGCCGCATCGCCGCCGGGGAAAAGCCCGTGATCTGCTTGCGGTAGCGGGTTCGGGTGCGGCCCAGAAAGTGCTGGGCCAGCAGCGGAATATCCTCGCGCCGGTCGCGCAGTGCGGGCAGGTGAATCTCCACCGTGTTGATCCGGAAGAGCAGATCCTCGCGGAAGTTACCGGCCTTGACCTCTTCGTCCAGTTGGGCGTTGGTGGCGCAAAGCACACGCACATCCACGCGCCGCGTCTGCGACGAGCCCACGCGCTCCAGCTCGCCCGTCTCCAACACACGCAGCAGCTTGGCCTGCTGGCGCAAGGGGACATTGGCGATTTCGTCGAGGAAAAGGGTTCCGCCGTTGGCCAGCTCGAAGCGGCCCACGCGGTCGCTGCGCGCATCGGTAAAAGCGCCCTTGATGTGGCCGAAGATCTCGCTCTCGAAGGTTCCTTCAGGCAGGCCGCCGGCGTTTACGGCCACCAGCGGCATACGCGCGCGCGGCGAGGCGGCGTGCAACAGCTGTGCGACAATCTCCTTGCCCGTGCCATGCTCCCCGGTGATGAGCACGTTGGCGTCCGACGGTCCCACCTGCGCAATCAGGTCGAGGACCGGGCGCATGGAGGCGGCGCCGGCCACGAACTCCGGCAAACCCTCGGCGCGCAGCAGGCGGTTTTCCAGTTCGAGCTGACGGGCGCGGCGCAAGGCCTGATGCAGCTCAGCGTGCACGCGCACCAGCGAAAGCAGGCGCTCGTTCTCCCATGGTTTCTGGATAAAGTCGCGTGCTCCGCGCTTGAGGCACTCCACGGCCAGGTCAATATTGCCCCAGGCCGTCATCA
>JAKABE010000271.1 GCA_021801945.1 Acidobacteriota bacterium | reverse complement strand
CACACCTCTGTGGAGTTTGGCCGAGAGCCAGGGAATGCGCACGGCTTGCTTATTCTGGCCCGGCTCGGAAGCCAAGATCGCCGGCTTTCGGCCGACGTACTACGTGCGCGCCGGGGGCGAGATCGACGATGAGGCGCGTGTTCGCCAGGCACTCGAATGGCTGCAGTTGCCGGCGGCGTACCGCCCGCATTTGATCGCTCTTTCTTTTTCAGAGCTGGACCGGGAAGGCCGGCAGTTCGGTCCCGAGGCCCAAGAAACCAAAGCCGCGATGCTCAAGATGGACGCGCTCGTGGGCCAACTGAAGGCGGGTCTGGATGCAACCGGCCTGCCCATCGATCTGGTGGTTGTGGGCGATCACGGCATGGCCAGGAGCGAGGGCGGTTGGATTGCTCTCGACCAGTTCACGGGCCTGACGGGCTTCGACACCGATGGGGCCATGTTGTACGGTCAGTCGGAGGCGGAGCGCGAGAATGTCTACAATCAGCTCAAGCAGGTTTCTTCGCTCTTTGTCGTCTACCGTCGCAGGAACGTGCCACCACAGTTGCATTACCGGCAGAACGCGCGCGTGGGCGATCCGGTGGTGTTCGCCACCGGCCCTTATGCGATTCGTGCAGGTGCGCCGGGGGCCGGAATGGCTGATCGGCCACCATCGGCGGGTCTACCCGGCTTCGATCCCGGCGTGGTGCCGGAGATGAAGGCCGGTTTCTATGCCGCTGGAGCGGATATCGTTGTGGGAGCGACGGTAGCGCCCTTCGAGAATGTGAATCTGTATCCCTGGCTGGCACACCTGCTGGGCCTGACCACACCAAGAACCGACGGCGACCTGAATATCCTGTCCGGCACGCTGCGCGACGGCGGAGGAGCAGCAACTCAATGAACGAGCATGCAAGCATGGGCGCGGTTTTGGCCATTGACGGCGGAGGCACGCGCACACGCGCAACCATCGTTGCCGGCGAAAGGGTGTTGGCCCACAGCGAGAATGGCTCCATCAAGCGGTTGCGCGTAGGAGAAGCAGCCGCCGAGGAGAATCTGCGCGCCCTGTTGAAGGAGAGCTACGCGCAGGCGGGCTTGAGGAGCGTTCGGGCGGCGTGCTGTGGCGTCGCCAGCGCCACCATGCCGGGTATTTCCGAATGGATCGGTATGGTTCTTGCGGAGTTTGCGGTCGAGAGGTCGGAGATCGTAGGGGATGAGATCATCGCTCTCGACGCGGCCTTCCGGGGCGGCCCTGGGATCCTGCAGATCGCCGGAACGGGTACGAATACGGTGGGCCGCGCGCCGGATGGCGGCATGGAATGCGCCGGGGGGTGGAGTTCACGCCTGGGCGACAAAGGATCGGGGTACTGGATTGGCCTCCACGCCGTGCGGCGGGCGCTGCACGCCTACGATTGCGAGCAGCCAACCGAGGTGCTCAAGACAGTAGGCGAGATCTGGGGTTCGCGCAGCTTAGAGGATCTCGTCAACCTGGGCGACAGTACGCCGGGGCCGGACTTTGCCGCGCTGGCGCCGGCGATCAATGAGCTGGCCGAGGCCGGCGACCCGGTCGCTGTGGGTGTGCTCAAGCAGGCCGCGGCTGACCTGGCGGAGTTTGTGCTTTTGGTACGGGCCAAGCTGCGCCGCAAGCACGGAATTCCGGGCGAAGTTCCGGTGGCCTGGACGGGCAGCGTAATCGAACGAATGACGATTGTGCGCGATGGCTTTTTTACGAGGCTCCGGGCCGCGGCCCCAGGAATGCCGATCCGGCAGGAGGCAGTGGTTTCACTCGATGGAGCGGTGTGGAGAGCCAAAAGGCTGGCCGAGGCGCGCGGATAAACTTTGGGGCTTTGCGGCGGCAGCAACGCGAACCAAGCAAGAACCATCGGTGGTGCTATCTGTACTTACGCAGTACGCCCAGCACACGACCCTGAATGGCGACCTGCGCGGAGGGAACGTAGATGGGCTCCATCTCCGGGTTCGCGGGCTGCAGGCGGACCTGTGAACCCTCGTTAAAGAAACGCTTCAGCGTGGTCTCAGAGCCGCGCACGAGCGCTACCACGATCTCGCCCTGGCGGGCCGTGCGGGTACGTTCCACCAGGACGTAATCGCCATCGATGATGTGCTCATCGCGCATGGAATCGCCTCTCACCTCAAGCGCAAAGACGTCGCGGTTGCCGACCACATCGTGGAGCGAGATTGTCTCGGGGGCTTCGACGGCCTCGACCGGCAGGCCTGCGGCGATCCGGCCGGCCAACGGCAGCTTGAGGCTGGAGCGGGTTCGCGCGCCCGGCGGCAAGAGGTCGATGGATCGGCTGTGGTTGTGCACGCGGTCCAGCATGCCTTTCTTCTCGAGGTTGGTAATGTGTTTGTGGACGGTGGCCAAGCTCTTCAGCCCCATGCCACGGGCGATCTCTTCAAACGACGGGGAGTAGCCGTTGCGCGTGACGAACGTCGCGAGGAAATCGAGAACTTCTTTTTGCCTTCGAGTGACAGCCATGCGCGCATTATAGCGAATAAAAAGCGAATCGCAACACAATTTTCCTTGCGGGCTCGAATCTCTTTTGTTACTGGGCAGCGAGAGAAATTGCCCCGAGATTTGGCGGCACAGCCGCGCTCTACAATCGAGCTATGATCCTAGAGACCTTTCCCGTTGGGCCCCTGGCGTGCAACTGTACGATTCTCGGCGACGAGGAGGCGCAAGAGGCCATCGTCATTGATCCTGGTGACGAGGTAGGCCGGATTCATCGGCGGCTGAGCGAGCATGGGCTGAAGATCAAACAAATCCTTATCACTCACGGCCATATCGACCATGTGGGCGGGGCGCTCAAGCTCAAACGGCTGACCGGCGCGCCTATCTTCCTGAACGAGAACGATCTCCCACAACTCAAAATGATGGCAATGCAAGCCGCGTGGCTGGGTGTGGCCACGCCGGAGACGGCGGCGCCGGATGCAAGCCTGACCGAGGGGCTCAGCGTGGGCCTGGAGCGCTATCCCGCCCAGGTAATGCACACGCCGGGGCACACGCAAGGTTCGGTGTGCTTGCACTTTGCCCCCCTCCAACTGCTGATAGCCGGCGATACGCTCTTTGCCGGCAGTATCGGGCGCACCGACTTGCCCGGCGGCGACTCCAAACAGATTTTGGATTCGCTGCACACCCGGTTGTTGCTCCTACCCGACGAAACCAAAGTACTGCCCGGTCACGGCGCGGCTACAAGCATTGGAAGAGAGCGGGAAGGAAATCCGTTTCTAACTGGGCAAATGCGGCAAATTCGTCGCTAGGTAGTTCTATTAAATTCAAAATATTAGCCGCAAATCTGCAAGTATTACTTGCAGTCGAGGCTACGTAATATTACTCTCCTGATGCGTTCCTAAGTGATTCACCAGGATAGTTACTCCCGTGTTGAACTCCGCTTGGCGCGAGAGCAGGCTGAGGACCAGCCAGCCGGACTCCGGGAGTCCGAAGAAGTAGCCGGGGTGAAGCCAGACGCCCCGGTCGAGGAGCGCCAGCGCCGTTCGCTCGCTGGGCTCGATGGCCGGAATCCGGAGGACAGCGTACCAGCCGCCTTCGACTTCCAGCCGCTGGACCGTTGGCAGGCTGATAAGCTGGCGGTCCAGCTCCGCCAGGTTTGCCGAGACGCGCGCGCGAATCTGCTCCTGGATCGCCGCGCGGCCCGCAAGCCAGGCGGGCAGGGCACACTGGACGGGTGCATTCATGGAGAGAAAGGTGTCGGCGATCACCTCTAGGCGGTCGAGGGCCTGCGATCGTTCAGGCCCCGTGGCCACGATCCAGGCGGCCTTCATCTGGGGCAGGCCGGCAACCTTGCTGAGGCCGCTGACCACAAAGACGGGAACGCCGTCGAGGCCCGAGGCGAAGCTGGTCCCCGTGCCCCGGATCGCGTAATCGAGAAAGACCTCATCCACAATGAGCGAGAGATCGAACTCGCGGCAGAGGCGGGCCAGCTCTTCTGCTTCCCAGGGCTTGGTGAAGTGGCCGGTGGGGTTGTTCGGGTGGACGACGACGATCGCCCGGGCCGCGGGGGTCATGGTACGGCGCAGTTCCGCGAAGTCGATCTGCCAGCCGTGGTCGTAGACCAGGAGAGCGGGTTTGAGGCGCACGTCGTCCAACTCAGCGAGAAAGTCGAAGAGCGGATAGCCGGGCTGGGGGATGAGAATCTCGCTGCCCGGATCGCAGAGCAAGCGAAAGAGAAAGCTATAGGCCTCGCTGGTGCTGGTGGTGAGTACGATCTGTCCGGGGTCGAGGGCCACGCTGTGGGCCGCATAGTATGCGCAGACGGCCTCGCGAGCGCGCAAGCTGCCCTTAGGCTGCGGGTCGTAGTCGAGGGCATGGGGATCGGCCAGCGCCTGCAAGAGATCTTGCGGGTAAGTGAAGCCACAGCGGGTGGGATTGGAGGCAGTGAGGTCGGCGATGGGCAACCCGGCCTCCTTGCGCAGCCGGTAGGCGCGCGCCAGCTCGCTCTCCTCCGTATTCCAGGATGTCCGTTGCGAAAGGCGCATGGGTCTTATCTTAGCGGCCCGCGCGAAGGGCGGTGCAGCGGCGCGCGCGGAACCAGAGCAGCGGAAGCCTCATGCGGCGGCCGGCAGCTCAGCCGGAGCCGTCTCGGGTCTTGTTGTATTCGTGGTCGTCGGATCGCAGGAGGGGGGCGGGGCGTGGGTTCAGATCCGGGTCTTCAGCAGGGTGGACACCTCCGCTCAGGGCAGTGACGAGGCGGTAATGAATGCACCTGTTTCGTGCGTGGCAGGTTTTGCAATCTCCGGGGTCGCAGGTGAGTTTCTCAGGGGCCAGCTCGTGGCCATCGCGGGTGCGGGTGAAGGACTGTACGGTGTCGTTGGCGAGAGTGGGTGGACGGCTAGGGATGTTCTGGGAGGCGATTTGTAGACCGTAGAGGAAGAGGCTGGCCTGCTTATGGTCGATGCGCGTGGCGGCGAAGGCGTCGAGGACTTGGGCGAGGGCTAATTGGATCGCGGCGCGGTCTTCGAGGATGGGCAATTGGAGCGGCTGGTCTTTGGATTTGACTTTGGGGCGGGCGAGGCCACGCACGCGGGTATGGAAATAGCAAAAAGGTGTATTGCGGAGCGCAGCGGCGCGACACTTTTTGCCGTTGGGCATGATGTAGCGGCATTCAGGGTGCATACCAACAGACTCCTGGCCCCCCTCCCCCTATTTCTGTGA
>JAKABE010000270.1 GCA_021801945.1 Acidobacteriota bacterium | reverse complement strand
AAACCTAAGCGGCTCAGCCCCTCCGCCGGTCGGCGCGCTCTCTGGGCCCAGCTTCGCTTTGGAAGTCGCCCAGGGCCAGCCTACCGCGCTTACCGTCGCCTTTCGCGACCGAACCGTGGCCGCGCGCATCCAGCGCGAATTTTCCTCGGAGACCCTCCGGCTCTACACCTCGACGGACGTGACCGGCGTTGAGCTGGGCGGCGCGCTCAAGAACGTCATCGCCATCGCCTCCGGCATCGCAGCCGGGATGGATCTGGGCTACAACTCCGCCGCCGCACTCATCACTCGCGGCATTGCCGAGATCACGCGGCTGGCCGTGGCCTGCGGCGCGCGGCGCGAAACCCTCGCCGGCCTCTCAGGGGTGGGCGATGCGGTGCTCACGTGCACTGGAAGCCTGAGCCGCACCCGCACCGTCGGACAGGCCCTGGGCCAGGGCCGCAAGCTGCCTGAGATTCTGGAGTCGCTCGGCGGCAAGGTCGCGGAGGGCGTCTTCACCACGCGCGCTGCATTGGGCCTGGCCCGCAAGCACGGCATCGAGATGCCCATTACTGAGCAGATGGAGTTGATCCTCAACGAAGGCAAGGATCCCCGCGAGGCCATTCGCACCCTGATGCTGCGGCCCGGCAAGGAAGAGCACTAGAAGTGGGACGGTTCGGAAGATGCAGCGCGAAAGCCTGGCTTCAGGGCAGTTTGGCTGCGGGAAACGTCCAGCGAAGACGGTGAAGAACGTCGCTCAGGGCCCCGATGCCCTGCCCCCATTTGAGGGAGTGGAAGATCGCGAGTGCCGGGCCGGACCCCCCATCTTTGATCTGAGCGGCTTGCCGCTTAGCTGATGCTGAAGGTAAGACGCCGCTGGTTCTTCAGATCGGCGGCAGCGAAGCGGACGGCGTAACTGGAAAGCGCGCCCGCAGAGGAGTGGCGCAGGGGCTGACCGTCGGGCGGGTGGATGTGAACGACGAGATTGCCGGTGAAGGTCGACTCGAAGTCCATGTTGACCTGCCAGGAGCGGCTGGCTTTGGCCAGGGTGGTCCAGCTGAGGCGGCCAAAGCGCGTGGGGCAATTTCCGACGCTGATCTTTTCGCCAGCGGCGAACCAATGTTTGGGCGCGGCCTTTTGCAGGTGACAGACCTCGGCGTGGTTTTCTTCGTAGCAGAGCAACCAGCGCAGGCCCATGGCGGGCTGGAGCACGCTGTTGACGACGGCCGACCAGCCGTAGCGGCTGCCTTCGAGGGGCTCGCCGCCGGGGATCCATGCATCCTCCGGCGAGTAGAAGTTGCCGCAGTCTGCCGCATAACAGGTGAGCGCGTAGAGGTTGAGCAGGAACGGCCGGTAGTCCTGCTGGCGAATGCGAACGGAGAGCGTGCCGTGCGCCATGAAGTTTGAGGTGCGCTCGACGGCGCCGTCCGTGCTGAGGCCCATGATCTGCATTCCGGCCAGTTCTCGATGGCGCAGATGGCCAAGATCAAGCGATTCATCGCCCCAGTCGGAGGTGAACCAGTCCATCATGAAGCGGTGGTTCTCATAGCTGGAGAGTTGACGGGGATCGTGATGGGTGTCGTCGGTGGTGAAGGGCGTGATGCCACTTTGCTTCATGGCAGGTGAGCAGCGGGAGAGTGTGGTCTGAAGAGAGCGCCGAACGAGGCCGCGCATCTCCTCTGCGATAGCCGCGTAGTGGTCTCCGAGCTGCTGATATTGGGTGTGCCTGTGTTCCCGGGCGATGCGATGCAGGCAGCGGGCGTGTTCGGCGATGCCTCGCCAGGTCCAAGTGGCGTTCTGGAAGTAGTAGGGATGGGATTGGGGATAATCGTCGCGCGGATCGCCCAGGTCAGCTTCCGGTGAGCCCCAGATGAGGCCGTGGCGGGGATCGTCCGCGGGAAACCGCTTCTTGCTGTACTCATAGCGGCCGAGCACGTAGGCAAGCATGCGTTCGAGGAACGGCAAGCGCGCGGCAAACGCATCGGCGTCGCCGCTGTAGTCATAGGCGCGGGCGGAGTTGGCCAGGAAGACACCGGCGTTGAGGGGCGCCTCGACCTGGTCCTGGGTGTTGTAAAGGAAGTTGCCATCGGGCAGGATGTAGTGGCCGAGATAGTACTGGAAGTAAGGCTCGACGTCAGCGGTGAGGTTCCAGATCTGCTGCGCCCAAACGAACTCGTAATGGGCAACGGGAAAAAGGGCGTGGCTGCGTTCCGGGATCTTGGTGTAGGCGCCTTCTCCGATCTGATAGGAGGGTTTAAGGCCGCTGTAGCTGCAGCGCGCGAGCGTGATGCCGGCGCGCGCCGCGTGGAGCAGCCACTCGTCGGGAATCTCGACCGGCATCGAGGTTTCATAGAAGTTATACCAGTGGTTCCAGATGCCGACCAGTACGGAGTAGAACTCGTCCGGCGAAGTATTGATGTAATGCTCCTGCTCTTCAGCGCCGGTCTTATCGTCGGGAGAGGTGCAACGCACACGGCCGATGGCGCGGCCGCTCCCTCCGGGAGTAATGAGCACGATGCACTCGTAGCCGGCGCTGTAGAGCGGGTTCCAGACGCCGACATTGGCGACTGGCAGATAGCCTCCCAGGAGGGTGCGCTTGCTGTAGCCGTGCTGGTAGGCATAGATCTGCGGGTTGCCCCAGGGAAGCACGGAGGTGGGGTCGAAGACGGGGCCCTCCATATCCGGCGCCCAGGTGGACTGGCCGTTAGCAATCCGTTCGCGGCTCTTGCCGTCGGCTTCAAGGAAGATGGACCTCTGAGGACCAGCGGCTTCATTGCCGGCGTAGGTCCAGCCGATGTACTCGGGGCCGAGCGCAGCCACGTTTTCGTAAGAAGGATCTTCGCCGGAACGCAGGATATAGTCACCGGGTACGTCCGGGCCGGGCGTGTAGCGGGCGGTGCGCTCAAAGCGCACATCGGGCGTGTTGGTGGGCCGTGGGCGGATGCTCGAAAGGCGGCCGATCATCTTGGGGATGTTGGCAATGACGCCTTGCTCCCCGGTGACATAGACGATGGCTCCGCGATGGGTGACGTGCTTTTCGAAGATGGCGGTGGCGGAGCCGTTCAAGTCGACGATCGAGAGCAGCTTCCAACCGCCGGCAGACTCGCCAATCGAGAGAGCGCGCCCGGAGGAGCTGAGAGTGATCTGGCGGGCCTGAATGGCGGACACCAGCGGCGGCGAGCTGAGAGCTTCGCGTTCCCCAGGCAGGAAGAGGCTGTATTCGTTCGGGATGCGGCCGGGCCTGTAGCCGGTCTTCCCTGCCTGCCCCGTCACGAGTGCCTGCAAGCAGGGTGTCAGTTGCGCGCACTCCAGGGCCCCTGCCGAGGCCAGTCCTTGCAGGAATCTGCGCCGCATCATTTGTAGCTCCACGTCGGATCTCCTTCCGCCTGCAATCCGATTATGTTGACGCCGCCGGAGCGTTGCCAAGCGAAGAGGCGGCTCGCCTGGCTTTCCTGGCCGGCTAATGTTCGATCACGTCTTCCCTGCCCTCTTCGCTTTCCTCAGCAAGCGCCAGGCTCGGTTCTTCCACCTCGGCAGAATCCAGCATCTTGGCTGGGAGCGGCTTGCGCGGCTTTACGCCCAGCTGGCGCAGCATCTCCACCTGGCGGATGAGGTTGCCGTCACCGGCGCTTAGCTTCTTGCGCGCGTCCTCGTAGCTCTTGCCGGCATCGCGGAGGCTCTTGCCCACCGCTTCCAAGTCGCTGACGAAGCCAACGAACTTCTCGTAGAGCCTGGCGCCGCGATCCATCACATCCTTGACGTTGCGCGCCTGCGCCTCCTGCTGCCAGAGCACGTTGACGATGCGGATGATGTAGAGCAGAGTGGTGGGGCCAACGAGGAGAATCCCCTGCTGATAGGCGTCGGCCCAGAGCGAGGCGTCGTTTTGGAGAGCGACCAAGAATGCGGGTTCGACGGGCACGAACATGACGACGAAGTCCGGCGTCTCAATGCCGGGCAGGCGGTCGTAGCCAGCCTTGGCCAAACCGCCCACATGCCCGCGCACGCTGGCCAGATGCTGCTTGAGCGCAGCGTTGCGGTCGCTCTCCGCAGCCGCGTTCACGTAATCCGTGTATGCGGTGAGAGAAACCTTGGAGTCGATGACCAGACTGCGCTCGCCCGGGAGACGAAGGATGACATCCGTCCGCGCCGATCTGGTGCGGCCGCTGTCGCCGCTTTCGACTGCGGAAAAAGTCTGCTGATAACTGAACTGCTCGCCTTCGCGCAGGCCGGCCTTTTCGAGCAGATCGCGCAGGATGAACTCGCCCCAGTCGCCCTGGGCCTTGGCCGAGCCGCGCAGCGCCGTGGTGAGGTTGCGGGCATCCTCAGAGAGTTGCTGGTTAAGTCCGTTGAGCGCCCCGATGAGCGTTTCCAGCTTGGTCACACCGGTCTTGGAGTCGCTCTGGGCCTCTTCCACTTTCTTGCGGAATTCTTCGATTTGCGTTTTCAGCGGGCTGAGGAGAGTGCCGAGTTCCTTCTGGCTGCCCTCGGAGAAGGTCTTGGACTTCTCGTCGAGGATCTTTGCCGCGAGTGCTTGAAACTGGTTGGCCAGAGCGTCCTTCGCAGTATCGAGAAGCTGGATCTTCTCGGCCAGGCTCTTTCGCTCGCTTTCAAGCTGCGTATTCAATTCGGCGATGCGCTTGGCGGCCTGAGTTGCCTCGGCGGATTTGGCACTGATTTCAGCGCGCAGCTGTGCACAGTCGGCGGAGAGTTGGGCGATAGTGCTGGCCCGCTCGGCGGCCAGCGACTGAAAACCTGCGCGGGCGGCCAACTCAGCCTGCGCCTGCGCAAGCGACTCGCGGGCAGCGAGGAGCGCATCGGCCGACTCGCGGTTGCGCTGCTCGAGCAGCGCCTTTTCCGTCCTCATGGAAACGCCACGGAGCCAAAACCCCACCAGAATTCCCACCATTGCCGCCAATACGCCCACCACAGAAGCCGCCATCTCCGGTCGCATCTCCTCTTCGCCAAATATACGCCTGCGGCCTGTGCATTTCCCGCCGGAATTCTGTTTCTTGCTCAGCGCCGTGGGCGCTTCCCTATTCCCTGTTTCTCCACACCTTTACACGCACTGAGCCTCCCGGTAGACTTGAAGTTTCGGGGCCATGCGCATCTTTTTGGCGCGGCGCTTTTGATTCCCCTCCGCGGGCCGGTATGGTAGGCTCTCGGAACAGAGTCCAAGGCGAAACCCCGGAAG
>JAKABE010000269.1 GCA_021801945.1 Acidobacteriota bacterium | reverse complement strand
TTCTTTGTCGGGCTGGGCGCTACCGTTTGGATCTACCGGTACGTTCCCACCGGATTCATTCCTCAGGAGGATCAGGGCTACCTCTTTGTGATCGTACAGGCGCCTCCAGGCTCCTCGCTCTCCTACACCACCGCTCTGGCCGATCGCGCCCAGGCGATCCTCGCCACGGATGCCGACATTGCGGGCGCCTTCTCGGTGATGGGTTTCAGCTTTGCGGGTACAGCATCGAATGCGGGCATGATGTTCGTCTCGACGAAACCCGCGAACGAGCGCCGCGGCAAAGGGCACTCCGCCGCGGATATCGTGGCAAGGTTATCCCCTAAGCTGCAACAGCTCATGTTTGCCCCCAATGGCGGAATGGTGGCGATCATTCAGCCGCCGGCGGTGCAGGGAGTGGGCAGCTACGGTGGATTCCAGTTCATGCTCCAGGACCAGGGAAACAACACCCTTAGCGACCTGGACCGGATAGCGCACCAGATCGTGAACCAAAGCCGCCAAGTCAAAGAGCTGACAGGGCTGATTACTACTTTCTCGGCCAACGATCCGCAGGAGCTTGTAACCATTGATCGCGATAAAGCCAAGGCCATGAACGTTCCGCTCTCGCAGATCACCAATACGTTGAGCATCTTCATGGGCTCGCAGTACGTCAATGACTTCGACTTCAACAACCGCACGTATCGTGTTTACGCGCAGGCCGATGAGCCCTTCCGCATGAAGGCCAGCGACCTCCACAGTTTTTACGTGCGTTCGGACTCCGGCCAGATGATCCCGCTCGATAACCTGGTCACCGTAACGAACAGTTCCGGCCCGCCGGTCATTACGCACTACAACCTCTTCCGCGCAGTGGAGATCGACGGCTCTCCCGCCCCCGGCTATAGCTCAGGACAGGCGATTACAGCCATGGAAAAGCTAGCCCAAAAAGTCATGATGCCCGGCATGGCATACCAATGGACGGGTCTGACCCTGGACGAGCTTGAGTCCAGCGGCAAGGCGCTTATCATCTTTAGCCTCGGCATTCTGGTGGTCTACCTCACGCTTTCAGCGCAATACGAGAGCTTCGCTCTGCCATTCATCATTCTGCTGGCCGTACCGATGGCGGTGCTGGGCGCACTGGGACTGGTGGCGCTGCGTGGCTTCTCCAACGACGTGTACTGCCAGATCGGCCTGGTCATGCTGATTGGCCTTGCGGCTAAAAACTCGATTCTGATCGTGGAATTTGCCGAACAGTTGCGGCGCAAGGGCCGCTCCATCGCCGAGGCCGCCATCGAAGCCGCGGAGCTGCGGCTGCGGCCGATTCTCATGACCTCGTTCGCCTTCATCCTCGGCGTGCTGCCGCTGGTCTTCGCAAGCGGCGCGGGCGCTTTGGGACGGCGCTCGGTAGGAACCACCATCGTAGGCGGCATGTTGCTCTCCACGGTGCTGAACCTGGTCTTTATCCCCGTGCTCTACGTCATCCTGAGCCAGATGCTGCATCGAGGCATTACCAGGATCGGAGCAGAAACCTAAGCATAGTACCGACGCTCATTGCCTGGAGCGATGGGCAATGACGTAATCCTTAATGCGGTCATAGACCCCGGTTGGGACCACGCCGCGATCTACCAGGTCCAGCTTGCTGTGGTAAGGCCGGAAACGTACGATGCGGCCGGCCCAGGTACGAGTCATGCCGGGAACCTTCATCAATTCATCCGTGGTGGCGTGATTGATGTCGACGCGCATTGCAGGTGAAGGAATCGCATGCGGCTTGGGAGCCGGCTGCGGCGCGCCGGCTGCGGTTTGCGGCAGAACCGCAAGAATCATGCCGAATATGGCAACTCCCCATGCCGTCAATCGCATTCCTGCGGACACAGCTTCATTCTCTGCTTCAAGCCACCTTACCGCAAGACCGGAATGCGCCGCCAACTCTGCTAGCACCGCTAGCCCGCAGGGCGACCTGACTCGCTTATTCGCCGGCGATCTTGTGCGTTTTGCCTCCGGCTTGAGTAGGATCGGGCGCTGAGAAATCGATCCTGGTGCGGGGCAGAATGACCAGATCGACACGACGGTTCTCCGCGCGGCCTTGCGCGGTGCCGTTGCTGGCGACCGGGTGGAATTCCGCGTAGCCCGCTGCTGAAATGCGGTTCGGAGAGATGACTTTCATTTCAAGCAAGAGGCGGGCGATGTGCGTGGCGCGGGCCGCGGAAAGCTCCCAGTTGGAATCGAATTGGGCGTTGTGGATGGGGGTATTGTCGGTATGGCCCTCGATGCGCACGTCATAGGGGGTGCGGCTGAGCGCGGCGGCAATCCTGCGCAGCGTGGGCAGTGTCTCGGGTTTGGGCAGGGCGGAACCGGAGTCGAAGAAGCCGGCTTCGCGCAGGCTGATGACAAGTCCGTCGCGGCCCATGCGGATCGAGACAGCGTGGCTGGCAACCTGGCTTGAAAGGCTCTGCGCCAGTTCTCGGTGGAGATTTTCGAGATCTTCCTTGATCCGGATGGGAGCAAGCACCTCTTCGTCCATAACCATGTTCGCGGGAATGGCAGGCGGATTGGCAGTATTTTCGCCGCCGGGCCCGCGCATGGCATGAGGAACAATGCCCAGCGAGCGAAATGCGTGATCGATGGCTGCCGGAATCTCCGATTGTTTCTTCTGATTGGTCGTGGCGAAGGCATAGAGGACGACAAAGAAAGCAAACAGCAGGGTGATGAAGTCGGCATACGAGACCAGCCAGCGGTCCTGGGAGACATGGCTCCTTGAAGCACGGGGACTCATGCGGCGCGTTCCTTCTGGTTGCGGTCGAGGTGATCGAGAAAGCCGGCGAGTTTCACCTCGAGCATGCGTGGATTCAAGCCTTCGAGGATGGAGATGACGCCTTCGAGCATCATCTCGCGGCGCCGGTGATCTTCATGGATGCGGAGGCGCATCTTTCCGGCGAAGGGCAGGAAAAAGAGATTGGCGCTACCTACACCATAGATCGTGGCGACAAAAGCCACGGCGATGCCGCGCCCTACCTCCTGCATATTGTCGAGATGGTGCATGACCTGAATCAGGCCCAGAATGGCGCCGAGGATGCCGATGGTGGGCGAAAAGCCGCCGGCCGACTCGAAGACCGCCGGGAGCCGCTCTTCGCTTTCGATGGTGGAGTCGAGGCGGACTCGCATGATTCTGCGCAAGTCATTGGGCTCGGTGCCATCGATGGCCAGCATGAGGGACTGCTTGAGGAACGGGTCCGCGATGTTTTGCAAATCAGTGTCGAGCGAGACGACTCCGTTGCGGCGGGCCTTATGGGCAAAAGCAACCAGTTGGCGGATGAGCTCGGTATTTTGATTGCGGGGCGCGGCAAAGACGTGGGCCAGGTTGCGGAAGGCTTTCACGACGGTGGTGAACGGGAACTGGAGCAGCACTGCTCCCATGGTGCCGCCGAAGACGATGAGGGCCGCGGTCGGTTGCAGAATCTGGCTGAGGTTGCCGCCCTCGATGCGCAGGCCGGCGACAATGCCGGCCATCGCCAGAATCGCTCCGCCGATACTTGCCTTATCCATGTGCTGCTCCAAAATTCCTCGCGCGGCGCGCGGGTCGCGGTTTCCAGCTTTCAGCTTCCAGCCTCCAGCTATTTCGTGCCGGGCAAAAAGAGTTGCTTTGCATCCACAGACAAGTTCAAGCCAGATCGCGCCAGGAGCCGGAAGCTGAAAGCTATCCCTTAACCTTCTCTCACATCGTCCCGCTTCGGTCTCTGCGGTACTGGACTGCGCTGGCCGGCAATATCCAGGCTGGCCAGTGCGACGACCCGCTGCAGGTCACCATAGCTGGGCATGCGCCTGACGACGGCGGCCAGCAGACCGGCCCGGTAGGCGAGCACGCGCTCGACGATTTCGCTGCAATCTTCGCGCACGATCAGCTTTTCTCCGTTGATCAGAGTCAGCATGGTATCGGGCGAGCTTTCGGCCGTCTTGATCAGATCGCTGTTGAGCACCATGGGCGATCCATTGAGCCGCGTAAGTTGGATCATGGCTTGTCTGCCTTCCTCTTGTTCTTCCATGCATATCGGCTGCCGCGCCAAAAGGATGACCGGGAAGCGAATTACGAACGGTTCTCCGAAAAATGAGTAAAGTGTTTTCGGGGAACGCCGATGAAGGCGGTGAGAATCGCGTGGTTCCTTCCGCCAGGTGACCCGGAGCAGGCGAGCAGATGCTGCCAGCCGTCTCCAGTCAGGCGCCCGAAGCTGGGAACCCGGAATTCACTTCAACACGAGGAGAATCCATATGTCTTTGGGTGTCTTGAACAACATCTCTGCAATTTACGCGCAGAACAACCTGAGCAATACACAAGCCGCTCTATCCAAAACTCTTCAACAGCTTTCCTCTGGGTCGCGCATCAACTCCGGCGCCGACGACGCGGCCGGCCTCTCGCTGGCGAACGGGCTGCAGGCTTCATCCACGGCCCTGACGCAGTCGGCGATGAACGCCTCTGAAGGCGTGGACATGCTGCAGGTGGCTGACGGCGCACTTTCGCAAGTTACCAACCTGCTCAACCGCGCGGTCACACTGGCGACGGAAGCTTCCAACGGAACGCTCAATACGAGTCAGCAACAGGCTGCCGACGCCGAGTATCAGAAAATCCTCACCGAGATCGAAACCATCAACGACAACACCGAGTACAACGGCATCCAGGTATTCAACAAGGCCACCGTGGCCACTTACACTCCGTCGGGCACCACCGACCCCAACCCCAGCACAGGTACGGTTACCCCCGGGGCAGCCGGAACCGGGATTGCGATCTTCACTTCGGATGGAACGATCGGGCAGACCTATGACAATGGCGCGACCGATCTGATCGCGGCGGACATCAGCACGCTCGGGCTCCAGTCCACATCGAGTACTAATGGCGCTGACACCGACTTGCTCAATACCACAGATGCGCAAGCGGCCTTAACGGCAGTTACGGCGGCAATTGCCACGGTAGCGCAGGATCGCGGCACCATCGGAGCGAACATCAACACTCTCACATCGGTTGAGAACGTGATGAGCACGCAGTCCACCAACACGCTGTCGGCGGAAAACGACGTGACGGCCACCGATTACGGCCAGGCCACTTCCGACATGTCCAAGTACCAGATCCTGATGCAGACCGGCATCTCGGCTCTGGCGCAGGCCAACAGCACGCAGCAGCTCGTCACCAAGCTCCTCCAGTAATGGCGCTGGCGGAGAGCGCAAACCGGA
>JAKABE010000268.1 GCA_021801945.1 Acidobacteriota bacterium | reverse complement strand
CGAATCTCCAGGAAAGAAGTCTCTTTGAACGTGTGGTATGCGGTCACGTTGGGGCCCTTGAAGTTGCGCACCCATCCATCTTGAAAGCGCCAGGCGCCAGCGGCCGGATCCCAGGAGACGCGGGCGGCGAAGATGCGGCGCGTGAGCTGGAACGTGGAGGGGTCGAGCTCAAAAACTGAGAGCTTGGCAAATTCGTAACGGTCGGGATCGAAAAATTGGTAATAGAAAATGCAGGCAGGCTCGCCGGGGTACGCTTGGCCAAAGATCCACTGCTGCCCAGGACGGAAGAAGGTCTGCGGCGGGCGGCCTTTGATGATGTTGCGCAGGGCCTCCTGGCGGCGGTTGGCCTGGGGTAGATAGTGCTGGTCGAAGAGGAAGAGGCTAACGGCCAGGACTGCGGCCATGGACACGATGGGAACGACCAGCCGGTAGAGGCTGATGCCGGTGGCCTTCATCGCGACAATCTCGCTGTTGCGGTTGAGGACGCCGAAGGTGACCAGCGTAGCGATCAGCACGGCCAGCGGCGAGATCTGGTAGATCATCATCGGCGTTAGGTTGACGAGATAGTCGCCCACGATGATAAGGGCAATGTGGTTATGGATGATGTCTCCGACAAGTTCAAAGAAGGTGAAGACCAGAACCAGCAGCACGAAGCTCATCAGCACGAGGAAAAAAGTCGTGAGAAACTCGCGCAGCACGTAGCCGTCGAGGATGCGAGGCAGAATACTGCGGGACGAGGGGTATTGCGGACGCGGTTGGAGCTTATGCAGCAGGCCGGAGATGGGGGACCCATTGGCCTTGGCGGGTACCGCTGTCCTGGGCTTACGGAAGCGCGTGGCCCAGCCTGAGAATACGCTTGGCAGCCGGCGGCCCGTCGCCATCTCCCAGAGCAGAAAGGTCCCCGCACAGGCGAAGAGCAGATTGGCGGACCATACTGCAAAGAAAGCGTCGAGCTTGTTCTGGCGGCCCAGGGCGACGCCGGTGAAAGACAGAAAGTAATAGATAAAGACCAGAAGGATGGTAAACACAAAGCCCGAGCTCTTGCCGCCGCGCCGTGAGGCGGCGCCCACGGGAACTCCCACGAGCATCAGCACCAGGCAGGCAGCGGGGAAAGCGAAGCGGCTGTGCAGTTCGATGAGAAACTGCTTCGGGTCAGGGCCGTGGATGCGCTTGAGCAAGGCGCTCATGGGCAGTGCATAGATGGCTGTCTCCATCCGTCCCAGCCGGACGCCGCCCTGCTGGTTGAGCCGCAGGGGCAGATCGGTGGTGGCAAAGGTGGAGATATTGTATTGTTGCGGCTGGCCCGGTGTGGTCTCGTGCTGCGCTCCATCGCGCAGGCGCATCAGCAACTCCTGCCTGCTGTCGCTGGCCACCGTGGCGGAAGCGGCGGTGGTGATGATCGGATTGGAAGGATCAGTGACGTCGGCCATGAAGATCTGGCGCCACTCAGCCGCGCCCACACCGGAGCGCACGTCCTGCACGTAGAGCACGGCGTTGCGAAAGTCCTCGTAGAAGACGCGCGGCTGAATCTCGTAGGAGGCCTCGGAGGTCTCCAGTACGTGCTCCAGTTGAAGGATGGCCTGGTTGGCGCGAGGGGCGAGGTAGAGTGAGTTGGCCAGCCCCAGCAGCATGCCGCCCACAGCCACGATGGAGGAGACGCGGACAAGATAGCCGATGCCCAGACCGGAGGCGCGCATGGCTACCACTTCGCTGTCGGCTGCCAGGCGGCTCAGGCCCAGCAGAATGCCCACCAGGACCGACATGGGAATGGTGAACCGGAGCAGGTTGGGCAGTGTGAAGAGAAAGACCTCCATCACCTTCGTGAACGTGGAGCTGTTCCTGACCACGGCCTCAAGAATCTTGGGCAGCTGAGGCATGAAGAGGATGAAGGTGAACAGCACGCATCCGATGAGCGTGTAGGAGAGAATCTCGCGAAGAATGTAGCGAGTGAGGATGCGCACGAGAGACCCTGAGGCTAAAACCCTGAAGTTGGAGCCCTAGGCTAGTTTAGCTCGCTGGTGCGCCGACCAAGGAACGCGCCGCTTCGAGCCTTGCTTTTGCTGCCTGGGAATCGGACCATCCCCGTAGCCGCAGGCTGTTGGAGAGCACACAGATGGAGCTGAAGGCCATGGCCGCGGCGGCCACCCAGGGCGCCAGCAGCACGTGAAACGACGGGTAGAACACTCCCGCCGCCAGTGGAATTCCAATGACGTTGTACCCCACGGCCCAGTAGAGGTTCTGGCGCATGATGCGGAGCGTAGAGCGGGCCAGCCCCAGCGCGGCGGGGATGGCCGCCGGCTGCGTGCGCAGCAGCAGAACGTCGCCGGCCTCCTGGGCCAGGTCGGCGCCCGAGCCGATGGCGATGCCGGCATCGGCCTGGGCTAGCGCGGCGGCGTCGTTGATGCCGTCGCCTACCATGGCCACGCGCAAGCCGGACTGCTGTAGGTCGCGGATGCGGGCCAGCTTGCCCGCGGGATCGAGCCCAGCTTCCACCTCGGAGATTCCCGCTTGGCGGGCGATGGGTTCGGCGGCGGCCGGCGAGTCGCCGGTAAGCATCAGCACGCGCAGGCCGGCCTCGCGCAACGCGGCTACGGCTCCGGCGGCATCGGGACGCAACATATCCCGCGCGTCGAAGTAGCCGGCTGGAACGCGGTCCAGAGCCATCCATAGCCGCGTGACGCCAAGCTCAGGCGGCGGAACATCGCTGGGCAGAGCGATGAAAAACTCCTTGAAGAGCGCCTCGTTGCCGAGCAGGCAATCGCGCCCCTCAACGCGGGCCGTCAGGCCGCGGCCTGGCAGCACCTGCACGTCTTCGGCGGGTTGCCATGCGAGACCCAGCGTGCGGGCGTGATCGACCACGGCGTGAGCGAGCGGATGATTGGAACGCTCCTCGGCCGCGGCGGCCAAACGCAGCAGATCGTGCTCGGTGGGGCTCGTGCTTTCTCCAGCCTCAGGGGCTGGAGCTGAGCCGTTGGACAGATCGCTTTCCGCGTGACCGGCGAGAGGGTGAACAGCCGCCAGCACAGGCCGGCCCACGGTGAGGGTTCCGGTCTTGTCCATGACCACGGCGTCGAGGTGCGCCAGACGCTCCAGCGCCTCGCCACCCTTAAAGAGCACGCCGAGCTGCGCGCCTCGTCCCACAGCTACCGTGAGCGCGGCAGGCACCGCCAGTCCCATCGCGCAAGGGCAGGCGATCACCAGCACAGCGACGGCGATGGCCAGTGACATTTGCAACGAGTGAGCGGCCACCAGCCAGACCAGAAAGGAGGTCAGCGCCAGAGCCAGCACCGTAGGCACAAAGATGGCGCTCGCGCGATCAGCCAGCCGCTCCATGGGTGCGCGTGAGCCCTGCGCCTGCTCAACCATGCGCGTGATCTGAGCGAGCACCGTAGCCTCGCCCAGCGACTGCGCGCTGCAGACCACGGCGCCGTCGTAATTGAGCGAGCCAGCCAGCACGCGCCCGCCGGGCTCACGCGCCAGCGGCGTCGACTCGCCGGTGAGCATGGACTCGTCCACGGTGGTGCGCCCCTCCCGGATCGTCGCGTCCACCGGGAAGCGCTCGCCAGGCAGCACCAGAATGCTATCGCCGGGCTGGATCTCTTCGAGCGGAACGACAGCCTCTACGCCGTCCACAATGCGGCGTGCGGTCGCGGGCCGGAGGCGCGAGAGCGAATCCAGGGCGCTGAGAGCGCGGCGCTTGGCGCGGCCCTCCAGGCTCTTGCCCAGCAAGAGAAAGCCCAGGATCAGCAGAACGGCGTCGTAGTAAACCTGGCGGCCGGGCGCAGGCCAGATGGTAGCGAATGCAGAGTAAGCGAAAGCCACCGCCGTGCCCAGGCCCACCAGCGTATTCATATTGGTGGTGCCGTGGCGCAAGGCGCGGATAGCGCTTATATAAATGCTCCGCCCGGCCCAAATCACAATCACCGCGGTCAGAATGAGCAACGACCAGCGCAGCAGGTTGGGCGGCAGCGCATACAGCCACGGCAAAAGGCGCATGAGCGCATGGTCGAAGGCGCCCATTTCGTTCGCCAGCGGCATGGCAAACAGCATGGCCAGCGCACCGGCAACGATCGTAATCAACGCCTTGCGTGCCGCGCCCCCGTCGCCTTCCTCACGGTGTGCCCCCGCCTCGCCGGGCCGCGGCAGGACAGCGTCGTAGCCGGCGCCGCGAATGGCTTGCACCAATTGATCGGGCGCTGTGGCCCCCGGATCGTAGACCACGCTGGCGCGATGCGCCATGAGATCGACGTGCGCCGACTCCACGCCGGCTGTCGAGCGCAGTGCCTCCTCGACGTGATGCTGGCAGGAGGCGCAGGTCATGCCCAGCACGGGGAGGGTCAGCGATTCTGTAGCAGACGAAGCCACTTCAATACCAGCGTGTGGATCTCAAGATTCCAAATGCGCGCCGTAGCCGGCTTCGGCGAGCGTGGCGATAACCTGATCGACCGGCGCAGGCTCCGTGGCCCAGGCCAGCCGGGCAGTCCCCACGGTAACTTCTTTCACCACAAGCCCTTCCATGGAGGCAAGCGCCTCTTTGACGCGGCGCACACAAGAACCGCAATGCATTCCATCGATTGTCAGCGTGAACTGTGTCATCATCATCTCCTTTTGCTTTGATGATAGGCCCCCGCCGCCGGATGCACCTGCATGACAGGCTTGCAGGAGAATACCGCCAGAGAGCTATCGTGAAGAAGACTAAGATAAGGGGCCGACGATGCAGAGAGAATTCCCCGTGGCGCCGCTGGTAGGGGTGGGAGCGATTATTGTGGCCGAGGGCAAGGTGCTGCTGGTGCGGCGCGGCACCGAGCCGCTGAAAGGCCGTTGGACGTTGCCCGGCGGCCTCGTGGAGTTGGGCGAAGCGCTCACCGAAGGGATCATCCGCGAGGTGCGCGAAGAAACGGGCCTAGTCGTCGAGCCGGTTGAACTGGTCGAGCTTCTGGATCGCATCCATCGCGAGGGCGAGCGCGTCAAGTATCATTACGTGCTGGCCGATTATCTGTGCCGAGTGACGGGCGGCGCGTTGCAGGCAGCCTCTGATGCGGACGCAGTGCGATGGGTGGAGCGTGCGGAGGGGAGCAGCCACAGCGCGCTGATGTTGGAGCCGCTGACGGTGCGCGTCATCGAAAAAGGCTGGCAGAGGGCGCGAGATCTGGGGTTGGAGATGGCGTCAGAGTTAGAGTCGAAACTCAACCGCGGCG
>JAKABE010000267.1:1100-5238 GCA_021801945.1 Acidobacteriota bacterium | reverse complement strand
GAAGAGATAGAAGCACCAGATGGGGTCGGTGATGAACTTGCCGAAGAAAAAGGCCCAGGTCTGGCGGTAGGCGAAGAGTTTGAACCACGATGTTCCCGGCTTGGGCGCCTCAGTCAAACCTTCTTCGATGTATCGGCGCTCCGCGGCGCCGAGCTTGGGATGCTCTCCGGGCTTGTGGTAGTAAAGAATCCACAACACGATCCAGACCGAGCTGAAGGCGCCGGTGATGAGAAAGCCAGCGTGCCAAGTATGAAAGGTGAGCACAACCCAGGGCACGGCAAGAGGCGCGATCATTGCACCCAGGTTGGTGCCTGAATTGAAGATGCCCGTGGCCAGCGAGCGCTCTTTCTGCGGGAACCACTCCGCCACTGTCTTAATGGCCACGGGAAAGTTGCCGGATTCGCCCAAGCCCAGGCAGAACCGGGCAATGCCGAACTCCAGCACCGAATTGGCCAGCGCATGGCCCCATGCCGAGAGGCTCCAAATGCACATCACAAGCAGGTAGCCGATGCGTGTGCCCACCCTGTCGATGAGGCGGCCCATGATTAGCATCCCCACCGCATAGGCAATCTGGAAAGCGTCTACGACGTAGGCGTAGTCCAGTTCCGTCATGCCAATGCTGTGCTGGATGGTGGGTTTGAGCAAGCCCAGGACCATGCGATCCACGTAGTTGAGCGTGGTGGCGGCAAACAGGAGCGCGCAGATCGTCCAGCGCACGTGCCCGATGCCCTCGGCCGGGGTGGTCTGTTCTCCGGCCGGCGCATCGGCTTGCGTTTTGCCGTCCATACCCTCTCCTTGGCCAAGGTACACCAGGTCTTGCCTGCCGCGGCGGACCAGACGTGGGAAGCACATAACGGATGAAGCGAATGCATCCGGTCAAAAACTTAGAGCCGGTAGGCCTTCTTGACCAGCCCATAAGCCAGATCGTGCGCCACCTCCAAGGCCTCCTCTTCCTCCAGCCGGTGCTCGGCCACCAGTCTGGCCAGGAAGGCGCAGTCAATACGCCGCGCCAGATCGTGCCGCGCGGGTATGGAAAGGAAAGCCCGGGTGTCGTCGTTGAATCCGACCGTGTTGTAGAAGCCCGCTGTCTCCGTAGCCAGCTCGCGAAAACGCATCATGCCCTCAGGACTGTCATGAAACCACCACGGAGGGCCCAGGCGCAAACACGGATAGTGTCCCGCCAGTGGCGCTAGTTCGCGGCTGATCGTGGACTCATCCAGCATAAACAGAATAACTGTGAGGTTGCGCTCATTGCCGAAGCGGTCCAGCAAGGGCCGCAGCGCATCCACATAATTGATCGCCCTGGGAATGTCCGCGCCCATGTCGCGGCCGTAGCGTTCGTAGACCATCCGGTTGTGGTTGCGCACGCTGCCGGGGTGGATCTGCATCACCAGGCCATCTTCGAGGCTCATGCGCGCCATCTCGGTCAGCATCTGGGCGCGGAACAACTCGTGCTCATCGGCGCTGGCGCGTCCGGCCAGCACTTTGTCGAAGAGCTTGGCCGCCTCACCGGCAGCGAGATCGGCGGTTTGCGCGGTGGGATGGCCATGATCGGTGGCCGTGCAGCCCAGCGCGCGGAAACGCAGACGGGCCTTGGCCAGCGCGTTCAAGTATCCGTTCCATGTCGCAGTGTTTTCGCCGCTCTGCTCGCCCAGTTGGGCGATGCGCTGGGCAAAGCCCGCAAACTCCGGATCCACCACCGGGTCGGGACGGAAGGTAGGCAGGATCCGCGCCTTCCAGCCAGAAGCACGGATGGCCTGGTGATCGTTGAGCTCATCGAGCGGCGAGTCGGTGGTGGCCAGCACCTCGATGTTGAAACGCTCGTAGAGCGCCCGCGGCAGAAACTTGGGCGTGTGCAGTTTTTCCGCAATGGTGTCGTAATACTTGTCGGCAGTCTTTTCCGAGAGCCGCTCCTCCAGCCCGAACAGATCCTGAAAGGCGTAGTCCAGCCACATGCGCGTGGGCGTGCCGCGAAACAGGTAGTAATGCTTGGCGAAGATGCGCCACACAGTGCGCGGCTCCTTCACCGGCCGCTGCCCGATCTCCAGCTCGTCCATGGACACGCCCTGGCTGTAGAGCATGCGAAAGACGTAATGATCGGGCTGTACGAAAAGGGTGGCGGGGTCGGGAAACGGCTCATTGGCGGCAAACCAGCCCGCCTGCGTGTGCCCGTGCGGGCTCACGATGGGCAAATTGCGTACGTGGGCAAACAACGTCCGTGCAATCTTGCGCGTTCCGGCCTCGGCAGGCAAAAGTCGATCTTCATCGATCAGCATGGGCTTCACCTTTCTTAGCGTTGGAAAACACCTGCTTCTTGACCAAAAATGAGGTCAGACCACATATTAGTATACATACACAATTCGCGAGCGGGGATTGTCCTCGAACGCCGGGAGGCGTATCTCCTCCCGCAACTCTATTCGGTGATGATCTCATTTCGCCGCGCATTTCCAAGGTCACAGGGAGGGGCCTTTTCTTGCCCCGGACGAGACGTGGTGAACCTGATACTCACCGCACCATGCGTGTGGTGAACCATATTCGCTCTCTGATTGAGGAGGGCACTTTGCAGCCGGGTGACAAGATTCCTCCTGAGCGCGAATTCGCCCGGTCTCTGAAGGTTAGCCGCGCCAGCCTGCGCACCGGCATCGGGTACCTGGCCGCCATGGGTGTCTTGAAGATTCGCCACGGCGTGGGGACATTCGTGGCGGATGGCCCGCCCGAATTCGGCAAGGCCTCTCTAAGCCTGATGGGCGCGTTGCACGGCTTTCAGCCCTGGCAAATGTTTGAAGCGCGCCTCATCCTTGAGAGCCAGGTGGCGGCGTTGGCCGCCGAGCGCGGCAAGGAAGAGCACCACACCGCTCTCGCCGAGGAAGTGGGCGAAATGTTCGCGTCCCTCAACGCCCCCTCGGATTACCTCATCCACGATATATTGTTTCACCGCATTGTCTCCCAGGCTTCGGGAAATCCCATCTTGGCGGCTGTAATTGAAACCATCACCTCGGCACTCTACGACCAGCGGCGTAAGACCGTGGAGCACTCGACCGATCTGCGCGAGTCGGCTGAGATGCACCGCGAGATCTATCGCGCCATCCGCACGCGCAATCCGGTCGAGGCGACCAAGCTCATGGAGCATCACCTGCGCATGGCGCAAGCCGCGCAGGGGTTGGAGCGTCCCACGCAGCGTAAGGGAACCCTCGGCTCAGTCCAGCAAGAAGTCAAACGTGCCGAGACCGGAGCCCATTCGATTTGACCGGGAATCCATCTCCTACTTTGACCTCCGGACGCGCGGCTTTTCTCTCCGTGTACATTCTCAAGCCCGTCCCGCCGTGTTGCCGCGCGCATCCAAAATGGATTTGCAGCGCTCCACCCACTCTGACTTAAGGTCTGACCTTTGCCCTAAATCCATCATCTCGGTGTCTCTACCCTGAAGGGCTTCTACTCGACCGGGCGCTGGTATTTAAGCTTCGCTTTGAAACCTTCGACAAGCTCTGCCGCTCGATATCTGCCGCGCCGAATTTGATTTCAGCCGAGAGCGACCTTGGCCTCATCGCCGGCACCAGAAAGAACAGTCTGCCGCGCCATATGCGGACCGTCGGGCAACTCGTCAGATGACTGACAAGCGCCAAACCGAATCGGTCCTTCAAGGGAGATGGCACAGTAGCATTTGCCGCTACGGAAAGTCTTCACTCGGCTTTACGGCCACCAGGGAGTCGCAGCCCGATGGTTCGGTCTTGATTCGTCAAACACGCTGCAGATGGGGAAATAGGCGTGCGCCGAATTCCGATCACAAGAACCATCCCAGGATGGCGAGTGGCCAGGACGAACAGTTTCTTGAGTTGAACCACGACGGTGCGATTGGCGACGCGATGGGTGTCGGGTACAGCAAGTTCATCGAAGCCAGCCATGAGTCACTTGACAAGCACAACAACTTCTAGGCAGGGGCCCGGTGCGGACCGGGTTGCGGTGATGCTGGCGCTCAATGAATGTACCTGCTATCCCTGGAATGCACCCCAATCTCAAGGGAAGTAAGAATTTCCGTGCTTATTCCCCAGTCTTTTCCAATCGAAGGATGAGCCTGAAGGAAGCGAAGGGCGGGCGAAGCGGGAAGGCTCCTTTCGTTTTGAGAATGAGGTCATGCTAG
>JAKABE010000267.1:0-1090 GCA_021801945.1 Acidobacteriota bacterium | reverse complement strand
CCCCAATCTCAAGGGAAGTAAGAATTTCCGTGCTTATTCCCCTTGCCATCCCCGGCGCTTTCGGTCTAGGCTGTTGGTATGCGTCGATGTCGCTAACACCGTCCTGGTGCAAGCTCCGATGCCGATGTGCGCCTGACGGCGCGCGATTATCCCACCTGACAAGCTGCACCGTCACCCTAGAATCCGTTCCATGAGAGGTCCAGGCCTATGGGCCTGGGAAAAAGGAGATCATTATGGCGCGCATTGCCGCGAATGTAACTGAACTCATTGGCCGCACTCCCCTTGTGCGGCTGAACCGCGTGGCCGCTGGGCTGCCTGCCACCGTCGTCGCCAAGCTGGAAAGCCAGAACCCCGCATCGAGTGTGAAAGACCGCATTGGCTTCGCCATGATCGACGCTGCGGAAAAGGCCGGCAAGATTGCGCCCGGCAAGACAGTGCTGATCGAAGCCACCAGCGGCAACACTGGTATCGCGCTGGCCTTTGTGGCCGCCGTCAAGGGCTACAAGATCATACTCACCATGCCCGAGACGATGAGCCTGGAGCGCCGCGTGACGCTGCTGGCCTACGGCGCAGAGATCGTGCTTACTCCCGGCCCCAACGGCATGAAAGGGGCTATCGCCAAGGCCGAGCAGATATTGGCCAAAACGCCCAACGGTTATATCCTGCAGCAGTTTGACAATCCTGCTAATCCCGCGATCCACCTGGCCACGACAGGCCCGGAGGTCTGGGATGACACCGACGGCGCCGTGGATATTCTCATCTCCGGGGTGGGCACCGGCGGTACCGTGACCGGGGTGGCCAAATACATCAAGCCGAAGAAACCCTCGTTCAAGGCCATCGCCGTGGAACCGGTGGACAGCGCCGTGCTCTCGGGCGGCAAGCCTGGGCCGCACAAGATTCAGGGCCTCGGGGCCGGCTTCGTCCCCAGCATCCTTGATACCAAGCTCCTGGATGAAGTCGTCCAGGTCACTAACGACGAGTCCATTGAGATGGCCCGGCGGCTGGCGCGCGAGGAGGGCTTGTTTGTAGGCATCAGCTCGGGGGCTGCGGCGGCCGCGGCGCTCAAGGTGGCCGCCCGGGCCGAAAATAA
>JAKABE010000266.1 GCA_021801945.1 Acidobacteriota bacterium | reverse complement strand
CAGAATTCCCTTGGTGACCAGTTGATTTTTCGCTCGATAGGGACGCCCCGCGATAATTCTCTTCGCATAGACATCGCCGAGGCCCGGCAGCACTTTCAATTGGTCTTCCGTGGCCTTGTTGATGTCGAGCTTGTCCGCGTGCGACCGCGTTGCGGACATGGAAGCGGCCTGACCCGCGCCAGCAGACGGAGACAGCGCCCAGGTCGCCGGCATGACCGCAAGCGCGAAAACTAGACCGGTCGCACAGACTACGCAACGGATTCGCTTTTGAAGGTTCATCGTATTTTCCTCCTGTGCAATCGAAACTTTCATTCCCCCACCACGGTAATGACCGCAACCATGCCGCGTCAACGACAAACCGTGCCGCCGGAAAAATCTCAATGATCCAGCAGAATCTCCCAACCGACCCACCCGGAACTCGTAAGGCAGGCTTGACGGATGCTCACTGGTGCATTGGGCTGTTGGCATGAGATGAGCGCGTCTTGACTTTATACTAAGATGTCTATATAAAGACATCTTAGTATGGCGAAGACTGATTCACTCCAAGGTTCGCTCGATTTGCTCGTGCTCAAGATATTGTCGCGGCGCCCGCGACTTCACGGATACGCCATCATGGCTGTCATCGCCAGTACATCCGGCGAAGTGCTGCGCGCAGAGGAGGGCTCGCTCTACCCCGCGCTGTATCGGATGGAGGAAGCGGGCTGGATTCGCGCGGAGTGGATCAAGAAAGACACCGGTCGCCGCGCCCGGATCTACGAACTGACCGCCGCTGGCAAGAAGCAACTGGGCGCAGAAGAGTCGCGCTGGCAGTCAGTCAGCCTGGCTATCAATCGGGTTCTCCGGGAGGCATGACATGTCGTTGTGGTCGCGTATCTCGAATGCCTTGCGCAGCGAGCGTTTGAACCGCGAGATCGATGAAGAGCTGCAGTTGCACATCGAAGAAGCCATTGCATCGGGACGCGACCCCGACGAAGCACGCCGCACCTTCGGTTCGATACTGCGCCAGCGCGAGGCGAGCCACAGCATTCGCGCTGCCGGATGGCTTGAATCGCTTCTCACCGATATAAGATTCGGCTGGCGGCAGCTCTGCCGCAACAAGGTCACGTCCGTGGCCGCTGTGCTTTCCCTCGCTCTCGGCATCGGCTCCTGTGTCGCCGCCTTCCGTCTTATCGATGCCCTGCTCTGGCGCCCGCTGCCCATCTCCCATTCCAGCAAGCTCTACGTCCTCTCCCGCAAGATGACTGGCTTATACGGCAAGCCTGCCGAGGACGACCACTGGGCCACGCCTGACTTCAACCTAATGCGCGATGCCGTCAAGGACCAGGCCGACCTCATCGCCATCAGCGACGCCGACCGCACAGACATCACATGGTCCACCGACGACGACATGGAGAAGGCCCACGTCGTTTATGTCTCCAGCAACATGTTCCCGCTCTTCGGCCTTGAGCCCGCGCTCGGCCGCCTGCTCATCCCCGCCGACGACCGCGGCCCCGGTGCCGGTCCCTATGCGGTCCTCTCCTGGGACTATTGGAATCACCGCTTCGGCCGCGATCCCCACGTCCTCGGCCGCCCGCTCCACATCGGCGACCAAACCTTCGAAATCATTGGCGTCGGCCCTCGCGATTTCACTGGAACCGAAAAGGGAACTGTCACCGATGTCTTTCTGCCGCTCAGCATGAACAAGTGGGCCACCCAGGATCGCTTCGACTGGCACCGCATCTTCCTGATGTTGAAACCCGGCGTCAACCCGGCCACCGCCCTCGAGCCGATCCGGCAGCACCTCTCCGCCGTCAACCGCGCCTTCGGAAGCGGGTGTTCCACGTGCTTCCGCGGCGAGACCAAGGCGTCCATCGACCGCTTTCTCAATCAGACGCTCGTCTTCAATCCCGCCGGCGCTGGCATCTCCGACCTCCAGAATGACTATCGCCGATTCCTAGGCGTCCTCGGTCTCCTGGTCGCTCTCGTCCTGCTCATCGCCTGCGTCAACGTCGCCAACATGATGACCGCCCAGGCCGCAGCCCGTGCCCAGGAGATGGCTCTCCGAATCGCAATCGGCGCCGGCCGTCGTCGCCTAGTCCAGCTCATCCTCGCGCAGAGCGCGCTGCTCGCTCTTCTGGCTTCCGTCCTCGGCGCATTCTTTGCGACGTGGTCAGCGCCCTTTGTGCTCAGCCTCGTCAATCCACCCGACAACCCTGCGCGCCTCGCCCTTCCCGCCGACTGGCGTGTGCTTCTCTTCGGCTTCGGGCTCATGATCCTCATCGTTCTATTGCTTGGTTTACTTCCGGCTCTCCGTGCCTCTGCCGTCAGGCCCGTTGCCGCGCTCAAAGGTGGTGAAGATCCGCACTCGCCACGCCGCCTCATGCATGGAGCCATCGCTCTTCAGGTCGCTTTCTGCTGCCTCGTCCTTTTTCTGTCTTCGCTCTTCGTCGCATCCTTCCAGCGCCTGCAGAATCGCCCCCTCGGTTTCTCCACCGACCGCCTGCTCCTGCTCGAAACCGTTGCCGGCAAAGACCAGCTCCCCGTCGTCTGGAATCAAACTGCCGAAGCGCTCCGTGCCGCCCCGGGCGTCGACTCAGTTGCCATCTCAGGCTGGCCCCTTCTTGGACGCATCAAAATCAACAGCGACATCTCCATCAACGGCGCGCCTCCCAGTCCTACTCCCGCCTTTTTCCTGAACGTTTCCCCGGGCTGGTTCTCGACGATGAAGATCCCCCTAGTTTCCGGCCGCGACTTTCGCCCTCAAGACACCTCGCCGGGAGCCGCCATCGTCAACGAAACCTTCGCCAAGACCTTCTTCCCCGGCCAGGACCCCATCGGCCGCACCTTTGAACGCGGTGCCAATCAACCCCTCAACAAGATCGTCGGCGTCACCCCGGACGTCCCTGACCACGACCTACGCGAGCCCAACCGCGCCGTCTTCTACGTCCCCTTCAACGCAATCGACGACAAATCCGCCCCCAGGGTCGTCAACTTCGCCACCTTCGCCATTCACACCGAGGCCAAGAACCCGCTCGCCCTCGCCGACTCCCTCCGACAGCTCATCGCGCAGCGCCACAACGGCCTTCGCGTCTCGAACGTCACCACGCAGCTCGATCTGGTCCGCGACCAGACCATTCGCGAGCGCCTGATCGCCACGCTCGCCGCCTTCTTTGCCTCCGTCGCGCTGCTCCTCGCCGGCATCGGACTCTACGCTGTGCTCAACTACTCCGTCCTCCAGCGCCGCCGCGAGATCGGTATCCGCATGGCGATGGGCTCGACTCGTGCCGGCATCGTGCGCATTGTGACTCATGATGTCTTGCTGATGATTGCACTCGGAGGCTGCGCGGGCGTCGCGCTCGGATTCGGCGCGGCGCGCTATGTCGAGTCGCTTTTCTACCAGGTCAAAGCAACCGACGCGGGCATGATCGCGCTGCCGGCGTGTGCCATTCTGCTCACTGCTCTCGTTGCCACACTGCCCGCCGTGCTTCGCGCGCTGCGCACAGACCCCACCGAGATCCTGCGCGCGGAGTGAGGGACAGAGTCCTAACTTATAGCGAACTTGCAGATGGCGATCGGATTTACCGTACATCTGATCATTAGCTGCAAAATCGTCGAGTCAATCAGGGGGCGCGTCAGAAGCGCTGTTATGGGCCCGCCCAAGTTTTTCGAGTTGCTGCGAGTGACGGGCAATTAGGAAACTGGTTCGCCGTCTGCTGGCCGCGATACTTGACATGGCGGCGTGTTCTTTCTTATCCTCAAACCATGCAGATAAGTCCGCTCCATCGCCATCATCCCCATCATCACCACGTGGCGAACGTGTCAGCGGAACATTCTGAGCAGGTCTCCTAAGGTCCTGAGCAACTTCAGAAAGTCACAGTCCCGCTGATGCGAACCGCATCCGCGGGTTTTTTGTTTTCACCCACAAGATTTCGATACGGAAGAAGGACGATTCACGATGAACGAAGCAGTCACATCGAACCCCGCAATTGACTTTGCGAAACTGGACGGACTTGTCCCCGGCATCGTCCAGGATGCCGCCACCGGGCAAGTGTTGATGGTTGGATTTTTGAATGAAGAAAGTTACCGCAAATCACTGGAAAGCGGCTTTGTCACTTTTTGGAGCCGAACCCGCCGCAAACTATGGATGAAAGGTGAAACCAGCGGCAATCGCCTGCGCATCGCCGAGGCTGCGACCGATTGCGACAATGACACGCTGCTGTTCCGCGTGGTGGTCGAAGGCGACGGCCTGGTCTGCCATGAGGGGACCGTCAGTTGCTTTACCAAGCCGGTCGCAATGCCCTCTTCCACCACCACTGCCAAAGAAAGCGAGGCCACAGCATGAGCCAGAAACTGCGACTTGGAATTCCGAAGGGCAGCCTGCAGGACGCCACCATCGCGCTGTTTGAGCGTGCCGGGTGGCGCATCTTCGCCAACGGGCGCTCCTATTTCCCCGGCATTGACGATCCGGAGATTGAGTGCATGCTGATTCGCGCTCAGGAAATGGCTCGCTACGTAAATCATGGCGCGCTGGACGCAGGACTGACCGGCAGCGACTGGGTTGCGGAAAGCGGGTTGACGGTGGAATCCATCGCCAGCCTCACCTACTCCAAACAAAGCCGGCAGAAGGTGCGCTGGGTGCTGGCCGTGCCGGAGGATTCGCCATACCAGCGTGCGGAAGACCTGGCCAACAAGATCATCGCGACGGAACTGGTCGAAGCGACAAAGAAATACTTTGCCGGCAAAAACGTTCCCGTGCAAGTGGACTTCAGTTGGGGGGCCACCGAGGTGAAACCTCCCGTGCTGGCCGACGCCATTGTGGAAGTGACGGAAACGGGGAGTTCACTGCGGGCAAATCGCCTGCGCATTCTGGAGACCGTGCTGGAAAGTGAAACCCAACTGATTGCGAATACAGCGGCCTACAAAGACCCGTGGAAACAAGACAAGCTCGATAAGATTGCGTTGATGCTGCAGGGCGCCATCGCCGCACAGGGGCAAGTTGGATTGATGATGAACGTGCGCGCCAGCGGTCTGCCTGCGGTATTGGGCGTCCTTCCCGCGTTGAATTCGCCGACCATATCGACACTCAGCGATGCCGAGTGGGTCGCGGTCAACACCATCCTGGAAGAGCGCACCGTGCGCGATGTGATTCCGCGGCTGAAAGCGGCCGGCGCAACTGGGATCGTCGAATATCCGCTGAACAAAATTGTTTTCTAGGGGGCGTTCTCGATAGCGATGAAACTGATACGCACCTACGGAAAAACTGCCGCCCAAGCGGAAACCTTGCTGCGCCAGATAGAAGAACGATCG
>JAKABE010000265.1 GCA_021801945.1 Acidobacteriota bacterium | reverse complement strand
CGCAGGGCCGGGGCCTGCGACCTACTCCACCTGCTCCGGGATGCTCAGGGTGATATCAGCCGAGGAATCGCCGACCATCAGGCGGACGGGCTCCTGCAGTACGCAGAAGGCGTGCGTGCCCACATCCCAGAACGCGAGCTGCGAAGCCTTGAGCGGGATGGTCACGGTTTTCGTCTTGCCTGGGTCCACGGTGACGCGCTGGAAGCCCTCCAGCTCCTCGCGGGGACGCACAACCTGTGGGTGCGGCCAACTGACGTAGAGCTGAACGACTTCGTCGCCAATACGGCTGCCGGTATTGGTGACGTCGACGCTGACGGTGATGTTGCCGTGCTTTGCGATCGACGGCGCGCTGGTGCGAAGGTTGGAGAGCTTGAAGGTGGTATAGCTGAGGCCGAAGCCGAAGGGATAAAGCGGCTGGTCCTTAAAGTACATGTAGGTGTAGCCGTCGCGGATGTTGTAGTCCATGCGCGGCGGGAGCTGATCCATCGATTTCGGCCAGGTGCGGACGAGGTGGCCGCCCGGGTCGTAATCGCCGAACAGCACCTTGGCCAGGGCCGTGCCTTCATCCTGCGATGCCTGGGCCATCGTCAGGATGGCGGGAACGTGCTTCTGCGACCAGTCGATGGTGAAAGGGAAGCTGGCGATGAGCACCAGCACTGTGTGGGGGTTCTTTACCAAAACCTGCTTCACGATCTGTTCCTGATCGAGCGTCATGGTTTCGCGGTCGCGTCCTTCACGGCCGTCGCTGGGAACCGTGCAGGGCAAGGTAATGCCTCCGCCTTCCTCCGGCGTGCTGTACCAAGCGTCTGCCTCGTCGCCGCAGGTAGGATTGTTGCCCAGAACCACTACGGCAACGTCCGATTCCTTCGCGGCCTTCAGGGCGGCGGTTTCGCCACCGAGCGTGTCGTACGCTGCGTAATTGATCTTTACGTTTGGGCCCGCCGCCTTCTCAATGCCCTCGAGTGGGGTGATGGCATAAGGCGGCGTGCCGCCGTACCAGTCCCAATGCACCACATCGGCCAGCGGGCCGATCACGGCGATGGACTTGATCTTGCTCTTGTCGAGCGGCAGTAAGCTGTCCTGATCCTTCAGCAGGACCACGGACTCCAATGCGACCTTTTGAGAGATGGCGCGGTCACGCTCGGTGTTCCAGGGAGCGGGCTCGTTGCCGGTCTGGCGAATCTTCGTATACGGCACCATGTCCGGCGGATCGAGCAGGCCCAGTTTGATCTCAATGCGGAACTTGCGGCGTAGGGCGTCGTCGATTTCGGCTTCGGTAATACGGCCATCCTTGACCGCCTCGATCATCTGGTCGCGGTACACGTCGAGGTACTGATTGATGCCCGCCTTGAACGAGGCGACCACCGCGTCCTCCTGGCCGGGGAACAGATGGCGCGGACTGACCAGAAGCGTAATGGCTCCGCCGTCGCTGGAAGTAACATCTACCCCCCACTTGTTAATGACGATGTTGCGCAGCACCGGATGAATGGCCATGGGAATGCCATTCCAGGCGTTGTAGGAGGCCATTACCGCTCGGGCGCCGCCCTGCTCAAATGCCATGCGGAAGGGAACGGAATAGTACTCCCAAAACAGGCGCTCGTCGAAGTTCGAGGTGGAGCTGTTACGGTCGTTCTCGTTTTCGTTGGCGAGGAAATGCTTGAGGAGCGCGGCGGTCTGCCAGTATTTCGGGTTGTCACCCTGCAGGCCGTGGACAAAGGCAGTGGCCATGGTGCCGTTGAGGAAGGGGTCCTCGCCGTAGACCTCTTCACTGCGGCCCCAGCGCGGATCGCGGTCGAGGTCGGCCTGTGGTCCCCAAAGCATGAGGATCTGGCGGTTGTAGCTGGGAGTCTGCGTGATGTAGCGGGCTTCGTAGCCCTCGACGCCGGCAGCTTCGCGCACCAGGTCCGGGTCCCAGGTGGTGCCCATGCCAGGAGGCTGCGGGAATTGGGTGGTCGTGATGGGCGGGCGGCCGGGGCGGCCCTGCCGCTGAACGACCCCGTGAATGCCTTCCGACGCACCGAAGTTGGGAACGCCGAGGCGCGGCACGCCGGTGTCGGTGCCGAGGCAGTCGATCTTCTCCTCCAGGGTCATGAGCGAGAGGAGATTGTCGATGCGCTGGCTGGCGGGCAGGTTCGGATTGTCGAAGGGATAGTCCTTCAGGTGCCACTGATCGACATTGGGGCGCGGCTTATAGCGCTGGCGCTGTGCGCGGGCGGGCGCGAGGGCAGCAAGCAGCACAAGACAGAGAAGCGCAACAAGGCTCTTTTTCATGGCGAAAGTCAGCTTTCTGCGTTTCGCACGCAACAGTGACCAACCGGAAGAGTGTAGACCAGAATTTCCATTTTGCTTTTTCGGCGGCCACAGTATGGCTGCTCCCGAAAAAAGTCAATCGTACCACGCACTGTCGCCAATGCACGCAGCGGCTTCAACTCCGCATCGCACGGTTTGTCGTGGAGAGTGGAGTCCCACGGGGCACCGATCGGCCGGATCTCACGGTGTCGTATCTAGAACGACCTGCGCGTCCATGGATCTCATGCCTATTCGATCAGATGGGCCGTCGGCTCACCGTAAGTGAACCGGTTCAGGCCACCATCGCGCCCCTTCTTCATCTTCGAGCAAAAAATTGGCGCGACAAACAAAATCCTTCGGGCGGCCCACAAGAACAAGGATGGAGGTCTGGAATCCAGTCGGAAGTATGCATGCACCTCACGATGCGCATTGGCCCCCAGACTGCCTCGGAACTTTGTCGTGCTGACCTTGAAGTCAAACACTTCATGAACTAAGGAAAACCGCCCCCGGCGAGCCTACGAAATCGATGGCCATTCCCAGAGCGTCCATGCGGCCGGTGGTGTTGAGAATGGCAACGCGCCCCAGGGCCGAGACGAAAACCGGTTCATCCATGTTGTGGATCTCCACAGGCACGTCGCTGTGCACGGTCAACGGCGCTCAGGCGGGCGCAGTGAGAAGCAGATGCCCCCGGCAATGGGCATCGCTGCTGCCTATTTACGAGGATTTTTAAGTCTGCCCTTTGGAACCGACTATTCAAGGCCATATGCAGTCCGCATGCGTTGCTAGTGCGTCTCATATTGTCGAGCCACAGCAATGACCCGTTCTCGATCGAAAATGCTAGACGCGGGCGACCAGGCTTTGTCGCGCAATGCGCAATACACAAGGTAGACTGGCTTTGAGCCGGCACGGTCGGCAGACAAGCGGGGAGGAATTCAGGCGTTGAGCACTGAGCAGGAGCTTCGCGAGAAACTGAGGAAGATTGCGGCTCTGTTCGAGGGCGCCACCAGCGCTGGGGAGCGCGAGGCCGCCGAGGCCGCGCTCAACAGGGTTCGCTCTGCACTGGCCGCGACCGAGAAGACCGAGCGCAGCATCGAAATGAGCTTTCGCCTGCCCGATCCCTGGAAGCGCCGGGCGTTTCTGGCACTCTGCCGCCGCTACGGTTTGCGTCCCTACCGATATCCGGGGCAACGCTATTCGACCATCCTCGTTCGCACGCCCAAGTCCTTTATCAACCGGACGCTCTGGCCGGAGTATCTGGAGATATCCCGTGCACTCGATGAGTATTTGCGTGAGGCCACTGAACGCATCATCCGCGAGGAGGTTTTCGGCGATGCTGACGAGGCCGAGGAGCAGCCCGAGACGTCCACCGGTCTGCTCGCGGCCGGAGAACCGGTATTTGGTTTCGCAGATTGAAGAGTCAATAACGGAACGAAGCGAGTTGGTGGAGTGGGCCGGCAGCCCAATCCCGCTGCGTTCACCGCCGGGTACCTGAAAGCGGAGAATCATTCGTTGGTCTTGGAAGTCACCCAAGAATTCACCCAAGATTGAGGCGGCTTACACGTGAATACAGGTGCTTAGGCGGTAGCAGAAGCACCTCGATCATCGTCCGTGTTCCGGCCTGGCGGCCATTTCGTTCGCTGGTTATCGACCAGAAGCGGTCGTAGCTGGCCGGCCAGCGGCCCTGAGCGCGGCACTGTTCCAGGGCCGTCGAGCCGGCCATGGCGCCGGGCTTCTTCATCAGCACATCCAGATAGTGGTCCAGTTCCAGAACCTGCTGATGGCGTTCGTAGCAGCGTTCATGCCGGGCCACGCAACGTCCGGAGTGCCAGATCTCCACGTACGCCGAGTAGACCTTCGCCTGGACGGATGTTCCCACCGGCAATGGTGTCGAATAGAAGTTGGTCAACGCCTTCACGCAGCCGCTCTGGTTGACTCTGGGGAAATGCAACGCCGCCAGATCACAGCCATCGGCGGCCAGCGGCGGCAGATGCTCGCGTTCGGCCAGCATCGCCGTGCCGATCGTATGGCTGCGCCCGGCAATGGTGCGGTTCTGCTCCTCGACCGAGCCCGACTCCAGAAGCCTGTTCAGTTCCTCCAGGTTGCGCACCTTGGGCACAGGAGCCAGATAGTTGCGCCGGAACTGGCCGCCTTCGCCCTCGACGCCGCCCTTCTCATGGCCTTCGCCCGGCGTGCAAAACTCCGCGCGAAAGCCCCAGTGCGAGCGAAATGCGATGAACCGCGTGGTCTCTTCCCGCTGACGGCCGCGCAAAATCTTCCTCACTGCGCTGGTCAGGTTATCCAACCTGAGGAGATGAAACGCGCCCCCAAACCATGCAAAGGCCAACTCGTGCGCTTCCAGAAAGGCCTGTTGCGTGGCGTGCGGATAGGCCCGGTGATACGCCGCACCCGAGGCCATCGAGCGCATGCAGAAGATGTAGACCTTGCGCGGCTGACCGTCGAACTCGGCCCAGATCTTGTACCAGTCCACCTGCGCCTCGCCACCAAACTGGTAGGACTGCGGCACGAATACTTCCTGCCCCAGCAGTCCCATCGCCGCCTTGCGCTGCCGCACGTACTCGCGCACCGTCGACTCGGCAACACTGATCCCCTGCATCTCCTGGAGTAACCGCCTCCAGATACGACGGGCCGTGTGTCGCTGCTTGCGCGGCGCCCGGCGATCTGCCTCCAGAATCGCGTCTATGAACGGCAGCGCCGCGGCCAGCTTCGGCCGCTCGCGTTCCTGCTTTTTCCGTTCTGGAGGCAATGCGCTGGACAACGCCCGGCGCACCTCCCGCCGATGTACTCCCAACTTCCGCGCCACTGCACGGACCGTCCCGGCACCATGCTTGTACTCTCGCCGGATCTGCTCGTATAGCTCCACCTTGCTCCTCCTTGTGGCCAAGCCGTCCTCGCTTCCGGGGCTAAACCCCCAGAACAAGCTAACGGGCTCCGCCTTAAGGTGGGGCCAAATCAGACCATCGAAAGGGGCCAACTCAGAGCAGCGAAATCA
>JAKABE010000264.1 GCA_021801945.1 Acidobacteriota bacterium | reverse complement strand
GGTGGCCCCAAGCATATCGGGGCCGCGTTAGCGACCCCGCTCAAGCCGCTTTGAGCGGCTCACAACGTAAAGCCCCCAGCTTTGCTGGGGGATATTTACTTGCCGGGTTCCGTCACCTTCATAAGCTCGGTCCATGAGCAGCAGTAGCCCTTTGGGCATTTAGCCCAGATCTTTGAGCAGCGCCCGCCCTGCTGGTGCATCGTGTTCGTCGCCCGGACTCAGCGCAAAGCAGGTGGCTGTTCGAGCACTCGCGGCAACCATATGAATCTTGGTGTTCCATCTGCCGCGAGATTTTCCAATAGCTCGTGTTCCGTTTTTTTGTTAATGCGCCCGTGCCACCTGGATTCGCCTTGACCGAAGTCTAATCCAGGCTGAACGCTTCAATGCCGATGCGAACAATCCGCTGCAACTGCAACTGTTCGAAGACAGGATCCAGCACGCCGCTCTTGACCCAGCAATTCATGCGCACATAGATCCTGTGCCAATTGCCCAATCGCCTCGGAAGTCGGTGCCATCTGCAGCCATGCTCGGCGAGATAAAGAATCGCGTTCAGCACCTGCAGGTTGCTGAACGCGCACTTTTCTGCGTTGCACTGACAGGCTCGCTTCGTTCTTCTTATGCTTCTCCGGCATGATTTCCATCTACTGCCCGTTTACCCGAAGGAAAACCGCTAGTGTGAACACGCCCCAGTAGTCTTCACAGGCACTAATGCACGACCCCGGCGTCTTTGGCCGGCCAATAAATGAAGACGGCCTTGCCGTAGATGAGCGACCGCTTGACAGGCCCGAAGTCCCTGCTGTCGTCAGAGATCGAGCGGTGATCACCCATGACAAAGTAGTAGCCGGGCGGTACGGTCATCAGCGCCATGGAGCGGTTGTCGCGGTACCGTGCCGGAACGTAAAGCTCGCTCAATGGCTTACCGTTGAGCCATACACGCCCGCTGATGATCTGAATGCGGTCGCCAGGCAACGCAATCACGCGCTTAATGTAGCTCTTTTCGGGGTCGCGCGGATAGTGGAACACTACCACGTCGCCGCGCTTGATCGCCGAAAAATGGTAGATGAACTTGTTGATGAACAGCCGGTCGCTGTTTTCCAGCCGCGGCATCATACTTGTCCCTTCCACGCGGACAGGCTGGTATACAAAGGTAATGATCAGCAACGACACGGCGGTAGACATCAACAGATCGCGTAGCCACAGGGCGAGAGAGCTTTGTTTGCGCGGAGGTACAGGGGCCTTGCCGGGATCCGGTTGGCCCACAGTGCCCTCAAGGACTTCTGATGATTGCGGCAATAGATTGCCTTGCGGAGCGAAGGACATCCTTCTTTTAGACTACTATTCCACGCACCCGAGACCGTCGGGGGACAAATCAGATGTCCCGGTCCCGGCTTCGCCATCGGTTTGGACTGGTTGGGTGCGGAAACCATGGCTCAGGGTGTTCCGGGCGCTTCCGCAACGGCCAAGTTCGCGGGTTGGAGTGTCAGCGGCCCTCCCAGCACCATCTCCACTTGCGTACCGGCCGGGGTATTCACGTCGGCCCCGCGTGTAAAAAGCGGAATTAGGCCCGCGGCGACTAACCCTGCGCCCACGCCGGCGATACCGCCCGGCAGCGGATAGCTCGCACCAAGCCCACCCATGGCGCATACGGTCGCGCCCGTAGGAACTGCAACCTCCGCTACCTTGCCCGCATGGCAGCCCTTGTCGGGCTTTTCTTGGATAGCTCCCTCTTTATCGTTCTTCACCGTCTGCTAATGTGCACCGGGCAAGCTGTTTACTACGCCCGGAATCTCCAATACCGTGTTGTTGTGATAGATGATGGAAGTAAGGTGCATGTCGAACTATGCCCTGCCCCGGATGCGCCCGGCGCGAGCGACTCGATCCACAACACCTTGCACATACACACCGGCTGGAATCATGACCGGGTTGCCATCTACAACGGGGAATGTCGAGGTCAGATAGACGCCATCGCCCGGTTTGGCGCTTTTGGTGTTGACGGCGTTGCACCGTCGGAGCAGGACTTTGGTTCCGGCAACGACGACGTAGATTGACTCCGCCTGAGCGGCCCGAGCCGTTGCTGCATGTCGCGCTGAGGACAACATTGCTGCCGCCAGGCGCCTGCGCAGGCGCCTGGCGGCACAAGGACTCACACTGGCGCCCACCAAACTCACCATGATCGCTGCCGGCCACCATCCATGCGACAGTCTCATCCGGTGCTCCCCCTTGTCATTCACGCTGATGGACGATTCGCCTACGCACAAAGATAACCCCTTGGGGTCAGCGTCGGAGAGAAATGCGGGGGCGAGACGGCGAAGTTGAATTCACGCTACTATGCCAGAAGGCGATGAGCTGCAAAACAATTTCTACCGCTCCCAATTCCGCGAGTTCGCCCTGCCAGTTTGCCGCAGCATACTCGGTACTAGAAGACGCCATCAGACGGCGCGCGTTCCCTGGATGTGCCTTTGGGGTGCTGGCCGGCGGCGAGGCCGTACTCGTGGACGCGCTCGGCGGGTTCACGTATGAGCAAGATGCACCTGTGGTGGCTCCGGAGACGTTGTACGATCTGGCCAGCGTAACTAAGGTGGTGGCCACCACGGCTGCGGCCATGCTGCTCGTCGAGCGCGGTCTGCTTGACCTCGAAACCCCTTTAGGCGACCTACTGCCCGGGTTTGTTGTGGGCCGCTCCCGCGGCGATCCCGCCCGTCATGTGAAGCTTCACCATCTGCTGGCGCACAACTCCGGCCTGCCCGGCTACGTGGAGTTCTTCCGCACCGCCAGCACGCCGTCCGCGCTCCTTCGGGCCTGTCTGACGCTTCCGCTCGAAGCTGAGCCTGGCGTTCGCGCGGAGTACTCCGATCCGGGCTTCATCCTGCTGGGCAAAGCTCTGGAGGTACGCACACGTGAGAATCTGGCGAGTTGGGTCCACCGCGAGGTCTTTTCTCCGCTTGGGCTCTCAGACACTGGATTTTGCCCACCACATCGCAGGCACGCGTCGATTCCGCCTACGGAAGAAGACAGTTCTCTGCGCCGTCGCCGCATCCAAGGCGAGGTTCAGGATGAGAATGCCTGGCGGCTCCAGGGTGTGGCCGGCCATGCGGGGCTCTTTTCCAATGTGCCCGACCTCTTGCGTTTTTCGGGTGAGATTCTGAAAGTCACGGCTCGCCCAGCGCCTGCAACTGAAATGCCTGGCCTGTTTCACCGAGAAGCGATCGAGTTTTTTGCTCGGCGCCAGGGTCCCGAAGGCAGTTCGCGCGCGCTGGGCTGGGATACGCCCTCTGAAAAATCCTCCTCCGGCCATTACTTTTCGCTCCATTCGATTGGGCACCTGGGCTACAGCGGTTGCTCACTCTGGATCGACCTGGATGCGAGCATCGCTGTCGTTCTGCTCACCAACCGCACGTGGCCGGACCGCCAAAGTCAATTGATTCGTGAGGTTAGGCCGGCCTTTCACGATGCCATTCGCGAGGCGCTCTGAACAGTCGCTATTCCCGTGGGTCGCGCCAGCAAACGTCACAAGTGCGCTGGCATATTTCCATCGATGTCCTGCGCCAAAGACAAAAGGAGCTAAGCGTCTTGAGCTCCGCTCTCTGATTCAATCGCCCCTGACCTTCAATAGAGCCTAAAGTTCACCTCGACATTGATGTAGACCGGGACTGGCGTCTTGCCATTCAGCATGGCGGGCTTGAACTTGTACTTGCGAACTGCCTCCATAGCCTTCTGATCAAGCCCCATGCCCAACGCGCGAACCACATGCACATCCTCAGGTCTGCCCTGCGCATCCACAATCAGGCCGATGATGCACACACCTTGATACTTGGCCCGCCGGGCTTCGTCGGAGAATTCAGCCTCGGGGGTGTAGATAGGCACAGGCGCTGAAACTCCGCCGCCTATGCGATACACTCCGCCGCCCACATTGCCGCCCGATCCCGGCCCATATCCATTTCCCTGTCCGGAACCCAGCCCGCCCCCGCTGCCGCTGCCCATGCCTCCGTTCGACCCCGTTCCGTTTGAGAGAACCACGTTGGCAGAGTTCTTCATTCCGATAAAGGGCAAGGGTGTGTTGGGCAACTGGATATTTTTCTGCACATTGATGGCTGCCTCCATGGGGATCTTGGGCTTGTCGAAGGTCTTCACCATGGGAGGAACAACAGGGTTCTTCTCAATCTTGGGCAGCTTGCCGCGGCTGGCCTCCGTGAGGCTGTGGCTGCCACCGCCGCCACCACCGCCAGAACGATTCGCAGCCGCTGGCCCCCGCAGTGGCTCAATGTCCAAATTCATGGCAACGAAGTTGGGTTTTACGGCTTCGATGACCTTCCGGCCCAGGAAGAAGAAGGCTAGGAGCAAAATCGTCACATTGACGGTCGTTGAGATTCCAACCGCCCACGGGTTCCGCTTTACCGCCATCCGGTCCGGCACAGGGATGGGCTTTGAGGTCAGCTCCAGAGGCGGGAGCTTGGGCGGAAAAAACAGGTCTCGTATGCTCTCATAGAGTCCGGTCCAGATGGGCTTTTCTTCGAAAGCCCTGCCTAAAAAGGCATCGAGCTCATGCCCCTCTCTGGAGTCTACTTCCGCCTGGAAGTTTGCTTCCGATTGTATCAGTGGAGTGTCTGCCATAGTTGCCGAGCACACCGTCTCACTCTCCGGCCCAGTTGGGGAGCTGGTCCTCAGGGAGACCTGTGTATTCATTATGAATGACCGCCCCCTCACGTGTCGCGGTTGCAGAAATTTTCTGGCTCTGAATTCCGCTGTGTGCACTCTTACCATCCAGTCTGTTGGAGACTTCCAGATTTAATAGACGGGCGTCGCCCGCCGTTTGTTACCCGCGAAACCTCCCCCCCGTTTACACTAGGAAATGAACAAGTTCGCATCCCCGAATGGAGTCACAATGTCCGCAGCGCCGGAGTTGAAGGCGACGCTTACTTTGCCCCAAACCGCCTTTGCAATGAAGGCCAATCTCCCTCAGAACGAGCCGCTCCGCCTTGCGCGCTGGGCCTCGCTCCGTCTCTATGAAGAGCTGCGCAAAGCCGGCCGCGGACGGCCTGCGTATATTCTCCACGATGGCCCTCCCTATGCCAATGGTCCCATTCACCTCGGCCACGCCCTCAACAAGGGTCTGAAGGACTTTGTGGTCAAGTCCAAGACCATGGCCGGATTCGACACGCCTTACGTCCCCGGCTACGACTGTCATGGATTGCCCATCGAGATCAAAGTCGACGAAAAGCTGGGGCACAAGAAATTAGAGATGCCGGCGCCAGCCGTTCTTGAGGCCTGCCGCGCCTACGCACAGAAATATGTGGATCTGCAA
>JAKABE010000263.1 GCA_021801945.1 Acidobacteriota bacterium | reverse complement strand
GGAGATCTCCGGGCTCAAGATCGAGGCGCCCATCAACCGCAAGGGCGCCGAGGTGCTCTTCGTGATGCCCTCGGCCGATTACTTCGGCACCCCGCATTACTACACGCTGCTCGGCTACCTGATGCTGTTCCACGAGATCGGCCTCGACTACACGGTCAGCGCCTATGCCTCAGAGGGCGGAAACTTCGGCTCCTTCGCTTCACATGAGTTGATGAAGCGGCTGAACGCCAAGATCTACGACGAGGCCAAGCGCCTGGGCGTCAAGTGGATCCTGGGCGGCGAATGCGGCCACATGTGGCGCGTGCTCCATCAATATATGGACACCATGAACGGACCCGCCAATTTTCTCGAGGTTCCCGTGTCTCCGTTTACGGGAACCGTCTTTGAGAACGCACGCTCCACCAAGATGGTACACATCTGCGAGTTCACCGCCGACCTCATCCATCACGGCAAGCTCAAGCTCGATCCGCGACGCAACGATCACTGGAGGGTGACCTTTCACGACTCCTGCAATCCGGCGCGCGGCATGGGCCTGCTCGAAGAGCCGCGCTACATCTTGAATCATGTCTCACGCCATTTCCACGAGATGCCGGAGAACACCATCCGCGAGCAGACCTTTTGCTGCGGCAGCGGCGCCGGCCTGGGTACCGATGAAAACCTTGAAGTGCGCTTGCGCGGCGGCTTTCCACGCGCCAACGCCGTGCGGTATGTGAAGCAGAAACACGACGTCAACCTGCTCACCTGCATCTGCGCCATCGACAAGGCGACCCTGCCCACGCTGCTCGAATACTGGGTGCCGGGGGTGGAGGTGGGCGGCGTGCACGAGCTGGTGGGCAACGCGCTGGTGATGACCGGCGAAAAGGAGCGGACCACCGACCTGCGCGGCGAACCCCTGGCCGCGGCAGAACCTCCGGCCAGCGGAGAAAGAGAGGCCGTCCATGCGTGACCGAATCTGGATCGTAGCCGGCCTGGCTGTGTTCGTGGCCCTGATCACGGCGCCCTTCTGGCGCGCGCGCCGCGGCGTTGGCAATCTGACCAAGCTCCCCATCCTCACGCTGCCCGCAAATCAAACGCAGTGCGTCGCCCCGGTCAGCTACATGCGCGCAGCGCACATGAAGCTGCTGATGGATTGGCGGTTTCAGGTGGTACGGGAAGGTGAGCGCAGGTATGTCGCCTTCAACGGCAAAGTCTACCAAAAGAGTCTCACTCAAACATGTCTTGGCTGCCACAACAAAGAGCAGTTCTGCGACCGTTGCCACGCCTATGTAGGCGTCTCTGGCCCCTATTGCTGGAATTGCCACAACCAGCCCCAAGCCAGGGCTGCTGCTGCATCCACGGCTGCCGTACAGCCACAAGCCGATGCATCACCATGGACGCGGAGCTCGCCGGACCGCCTGCTGAGCCGGAAGAGCGACGGGGCCGTCTCGCCTCTCCCCAGGAGGACGCAATGAAGATTACTCGCAAAGACTTTTTGCGGCTTAGCGGCCTATCGTTTTTAGGAGCCGGAGCGATCGAAGCGGCGCGCGCTATTGCCGGGCGCGGCACAGCTCAAGATAGCGCATCGCGCAATGAACAGCCCTCCCCTACTGTGCGCTGGGGAATGGTCGTCGATCTCAGAAAGTGCCAGAAAGACAAGGGCTGCACCGCCTGCATCCAAGCCTGCGACTCGGCGCATAATATTCCGCAATTCTCCGCCCCCAAGCACCAAGTCAAGTGGATTTGGACTCAGCCCTACGAAACGGTCTTCCCGTTTATTCAGAACGGTTATGCGGAGCAAACGGATGCCGAAATTCAGGTTCCGCTGATGTGCAATCACTGCGCCAATCCTCCGTGCGTGCACGTCTGCCCCACACAAGCCACCTGGAAGCGGGCCGACGGGATCGTGATGATGGACTGGCACCGCTGCATCGGGTGCCGGTACTGCATGGCCGCCTGCCCGTATGGGTCGCGCAGCTTCAACTGGCTCGATCCGAGGCCGCACATCCCCGCGATCAACCCCGACTTTCCGACCCGGACCAAAGGCGTGGTGGAGAAGTGCAACTTTTGCGAGGAGCGCCTGGCGCAGAATTTAAAGCCGGCGTGCGTCGACGCCTGCCCGGAAAAAGCATTGGTCTTCGGCAATCTGGCCGACCCGAACTCTGAACCCCGGCAACTGCTGCGCGAGCGCTTCGCCGTGCAGCGCGAGCCCGAACTAGGAACCGGACCGTCGGTTTATTACCTGGTGTGACGCCATGTTCATGTTAGAAAAAGCGCTCGAAGGAAGCCGCCGGTACTGGATCTGGCTGCTCTGCGTGCTGGCGGTCATTGCAGTAGGCTTCGTCTTCTACATGGTCCAATTCAATGTAGGCTTGGGCGTTACGGGCATGAGCCGCGACGTAAGCTGGGGCTTATACATTGCTCAGTTCACCTTCTTCGTGGGGGTTGCCGCCTCGGCCGTCATGGTGGTGCTGCCCTACTATCTGCACGACTACAAGCTCTTTGGCCGCATCACAATTCTCGGCGAGTTCCTGGCCGTCACCGCCGTGATCATGTGCATGCTGTTCATCTTTGTCGACCTTGGGCAACCGGCGCGAATCTTCAATATGATTCTCCATCCGACTCCATGGTCCCCGATGTTCTGGGACATGATCTCGCTGGGAGGCTACCTGCTCCTCAATGCGGTCATCACGCTGGTCACGCTGACCGCGGAACGCGAGGAAGTGGCTCCGCCCAAATGGATCAGGCCCATCATCGTGCTCTCCATTCCCTGGGCTGTGAGCATCCATACGGTTACGGCGTTCCTTTACGCCGGACTGCCAGGTCGATCCTTCTGGCTGACCGCCATCATGGCGCCCCGCTTCCTGGCCGGCGCCTTCTGCTCCGGTCCAGCATTGCTGGTCCTGTTCTGCCTGATCCTGCGCAAGACGACTGGTTTCGATGCGGGCCAGAAAGCCATCGACGCACTGGCGGTCATCGTGACCTATGCCATGGTGATCAATGTGTTCTTCATTCTGGTCGAGGCCTTTACGGTCCTCTACAGCCGCATTCCTGGAGACGTAGCGCACCTCGAATATCTCTACCTGGGACTGGATGGGAACTATCACCTCGTGCCCTGGATGTGGCTCTCGGTTCTGTTGGCAATCGTAGCGCTGGCCCTGCTGCTTGTTCCCTCATGGCGCAGGAGCCGCCTGCTGTTGCCGATTGCTTGCCTCGCGGTGTTTTTCTCGCTGTGGCTGGATAAGGGGTTGGGCCTGATCGTGGGCGGATTCACGCCGTCGCCACTGGACACGATCACTACCTACACGCCCACCTTGCCGGAGTGGAGCATCGTGATCGGAATCTGGGCGATTGGCGCGTTGATGATCACCGTGTTTTACAAAATCGCCCTTGGGGTCCACGAAGAGGTTGAGGAAGAGGAAGTTCATGAAGGCGCATTGGTGGCGGGAACGGCGGGCCACTGAGCAGCGCTTTCGACGAGAAGGCCGGATTGAGGCAAGGGCGCGTGAGTGGGAACGGCGCCGGTGAAGGCAGAAAGTGAAGCGAACATGGCGAAGATGGGAAAAGTAATTCTAGTGGGCGCGGGGCCGGGCGATCCCGATCTGCTGACCATCCGCGCCGTGCAGCGCATTAGCATCGGCGACGTGCTTGTGTACGACCGCCTCATCCAGCAGGGCGTGCTGGCGCTGGCCAAGCCCTCGGCGGAGAAAATCTACATGGGCAAGGCGCCCGGCCACCACACCCGTCAGGACGAGATTCAGGCTGTGCTGGTGGAAAAGGCGCGCGAAGGCAAGACCGTCATCCGGATCAAGGGCGGCGATCCGTTTCTGTTCGGACGCGGCGGCGAAGAGGTCGAGTATCTCGCCGAGCACGGAGTTCCGTTCGAGGTGGTGCCGGGCGTCTCCTCCTGTCTCTCGGCTCCGCTCAGCGCAAACATTGCGGTGACCCATCGCGACGCTTCCTCCTCGGTCGTCATCGTCACCGGGCACAATGCCGAGGGTAACGGGAACCGCATCGATTGGGATGCCGTGGCCAGGATCGACACCTCGGTCTTCCTCATGTGCGTGCACAATGTGGAGACCATTGCCCACAAGCTGATCGCCGCGGGCCGCTCGCCGGCCACGCCGGCGGCCATCATCCAGATGGCGTACTGGGACGGCGAACATGTGCTCACCGGAACGCTCGAGAATATTGCGGATGAAGTGCACCGCGCAGGGATTGAGCCGCCGGCAACCCTCGTCGTCGGCGAGGTGGTGCGCCTGCGGGAGAAGTTACAGCGACTGATTGCTTCGAACCAAGAATGGAAACCGGAGCGGGAAGAGGTATGCGTATGAGCGAAACGACGTCTGTTCCTATCGAGACACTGGCGGAAGAGATGTATCAGTTGGTCGCCGAATGCGAAGGCAAGAAAAACCTGAAGGCCACCGACCTGACCAAGGCGATGGTCGCCAAGCACGGCGAAGCGGCCTGCAGCAAAGACGACTGCAAAAAGGCGATCCGGATCCTGATCGACTCGCAGCGCTGCATTTACAGTTATCTGGGCGGGTCCTACATTCAGCTTCCGCCCAAGGGAGGGGTGCAGTAGGCCGGGTAGAAACGGCCGCCTGCGCTTGTGCACACGATGCGCGCCATGCCGCGCCTGCTCGTCGCAGGCCTCTCCGGTGGATCCGGCAAGACGGTTGTGTCCCTGGGAATGCTGCTGCTGCTGCGCCGGGTGGGTGCGGATGTGCGGGCCTTCAAGAAGGGGCCGGACTACATCGATGCGGAGTGGCTGGAGTGGGCGTCGGGCCATCCCGCCCGCAACCTTGACACATACCTGATGGGCGCCGGCACGGTCCGCGCCTCTTTTCTGCGCAACGCAGTCCCTGAAGGCGTCAATCTGATCGAAGGCAACCGAGGACTCTTCGACGGATTCGACGCCGCGGGCACGCACTCGAGCGCCGTGCTGGCGGAGACTCTCGCCGCTCCGGTGGTGCTCGTCGTCAACGCCACCAAGATGACGCGCACGGCTGCCGCGCTGGTGCTGGGGTGCCAGCATCTCGATCCGCACCTTGCCATACGCGGCGTGGTGCTGAACCAGGTCAACGGGCAAAGGCACGAGCGCATTCTCCGCGAAGCCATTGAGTCGGCCTGCTCCATTCCAGTGGTCGGCGCGCTTCCCCGCTCGGCCTCCAATCCCCTTCCCGAGCGCCATCTGGGACTGGTTCCTCCCGGCGAGTCACGCGGCATGAAGCGCCTGGAAGAGGATCTGCTCAGGATGGCCGAGGACCATCTCGATCTCAACGCCCTGCTCTCCATCGCCCGCAGCGCGCCTCCGCTGGCAACGGCGGGCGAAGAGCG
>JAKABE010000262.1 GCA_021801945.1 Acidobacteriota bacterium | reverse complement strand
TAGCGGCTGCGGCCTTGACACCCGGCCAGGTTGGGCTACGCTCCCGTTATCCGGGGCAAGTAAGTTAGAGGCTGTGCCCAATGCCGAGACTGTGTTCGATGACAGGCGCGATTTCCTGCTTCGGCGAGATAGGTTGCTCCTGTTTTATCGCTGGCGTATGGGCGCTCTCGTGGGACACGTCATGCCCTAACGCTTCCGGCAGTTTCGCGCGGTCGTTGGTGTATACCTGGGCGTCTTCGGCTCCGCGCGAAACGGCGACGTAAGCCATACGGCTGTTGAGCAGGTCTTTCGCGGCCAGCTCGGTATCGACGTGAATCAATACTCGCTCTGCAGTTTGTCCCTGGCTGGAATGGCTCGTGACCGCATAACCGTGATCGAGATGCGGATGCTCGCAGGGGTCGAGCTGCACCTCTCGGCCTCCGTCCATCCTCAAGCGTATCTGCCCATCCTGGCCAATGGCTTCGACTGTTCCCAGTTCGCGGTTGGCAACCTTCAAGTCATTGGCTGGCGCAGTGAACTGTATGCGGTCGCCCACGGCGAAGCTGCGCGGTTCTTCCCGATAGACAGACACACCCTGCTGCCTGCGTGGATCATAGGTCAGCTCGGAGCCATCGGCCCGCACCACTGTCAACAGGTTCTTCTCTGCGTCCACGCTCTTGACTCGTGCGTACTCACCGCGCTCCATGCCGGTTGCTTTCGACGCACGCGCGTAGCGCACGACATCGTTGAACTCGTATCGCGCCGCCCATGTCCGCTCCGGCCCCGTAAGGTCCTGGCGTGGGACGAGCGCCGCAATGGGATGCTCTTCTTTACTGACTAAGCCGCGCTCCTGCATCTCGGCACGGATCGCCAGATTGATATCCACGCGGGAGCGATTGTCGGGCGAAACAACCAGCGTTCCCTCCGGCGACTTCGCATATTCCTTTGCAATCGCAGCGATGCGATTCTCACGCTCTGGAATTTCATGGATGCGGCCCTGTCGCTCCAAATCCTGCACTGCCTCGCGCACCTCGCCACGCGCAAGCTGCTCGACTACTTGTTTCAGCTCCGGGTTTTTCTGGCGAACGATCTCTTCGAGCTTCACCGTCTTCATGCCCGCATCCTGAAGCTGCGCGAAGGGACGCCCGGCCTCGACGGCCTCATGCTGTCTTCGGTCACCCACTAACAATACGCGATCGTTCGGATGCAGGCGATTCACGAACTCGTGCATCTGTTTGGTGGATGCAAGTGAGGATTCATCGAGCACGTACAGGCGGCGCTCGCCGGTATCCGGCCTTTCTCCACGCGCAAGATGTTTTTGCAGCGTGGATGTTTCCATGCCTGCGTCGGCCAGCTTTTGCGCCGCGCGGGACGTGGGCGCGAAGCCTTCGACTTTGTACCCCTGCTCCTCTGCGCCTTCGCGGATGACGGCCAGCGTCGTTGTCTTGCCCGCACCCGCAACGCCGTCCAATCCCACCATCTTTTCGCGGGAGAGAAACACCTGGTCTACAGCTTCTCGCTGCGAGGCATTCAGTTCCGGGTGGCGATCCTCGGTCGTAATCCGAATCTGCGGAGAAACCAGCATTGGGTCGTTCATCCCGCGTTGATTGCCTTCCTGCATCCGCGTAACGATCTCGCGTTCCATGCGAAGCATCGCGGCAGTGGTGTACTGCTGGCCTGCTCCAACCGTGCGGAACTCGCCCCGTGCGGCCCGCTGCTCGAACTCATGCCGGACGTGGGCATACGTCGTCTCGCCCATGCCGCGATTGAGTGCCGCTTCCAGCAGTTCACGCCTATCCAGTACGGCGGAACGCTCGAACAAATGATCGCGGGCATAGGTCACGGCCTGCTGCGCGATGCGGTCGGGTTCGTAGACATGACGCTGTTCATGCGCCCGCGCCTCGGCCACAACCCGGTCGGCCTGGTGTCCATACTGCGCGGCCAGCTCGCGGTGCCGCGCTAGTACTTCTTCCGGCGATACCAGCTCTTTGCTGTCCCGCGTCCGGTGCGCGGCAACCTGCGCGGCTCCGGCCCCGTCTATTCCCATCTCGCGGAGATGGTCTTTGATCTGCTCCCGGCGTGGGCTGCTGGCTTCCAGATACTCCTTCGTATAACCCTTGATCTCCGGCTGTCCGTGCTTGCCGCGCTCCAGCTCGTAACCCAAACCCTGCAACCGCATCGCCAGCTCGGAACGATAAACGCTGGTGGCGTAGCGTTGCGATGCAAATAGTTCCTGCGGCTGCAAGGCGCGCGTCTGCCCGTTGTCGCGCTCGGTGACGTTGAATATGACAGCATGGGTGTGAAGCTGCGGCGCGGCGTAGCCGTCCACAGGCCGCGCGGTATCGTGCTCGAAGGTTGCGGTAACAAATTTGCCCGTTGTCTCCGGCGCGTGGACATTGCCGATGCGGGCCTGCGTGTACTTCTCCAACTCACTGAGCGCCACGCGGACGCTCTCCCGATGCGCCTCTCTTACGCGCTCATCGCCGCCTACAAGGGCGGTCAGCGAAACCGACTTCGGCGCGGAGAACGTAGCATCCCAACCGGCGCGATGCTCCATGCTCGTCACTTCTTTGCCGAACTTGCCCTCATAGGTTTTTGAAACCTGATGACGAACGAGCTGCGCTTCCGTGTGCGGATGCTGGCCTTCGGTCAGACGCGCAAAGTGCTCATCGCCAACCGTACCCGATAAACCCCACTGCTCGGCCAGCCTGCCTTGCCACTCGCTATAACCCTGCTGATCGCGGCTCCAGTAGTTCTGCCGCTCCGACGCAAACTCCCGCTCATGGTACGTCCGTACCTGCGAAGCTGACAGCGGCTTGGAGATCGTCAGCATAGGAAAATTCTAATCCGCAACTCAGCAGAAGCCGATCTATGAGAACTAATGCCATCCCTTGCGCTTGACCTTGCCAGCACGATCCCTTTCTACCAAATCAAGAAACTGGAGTATGAGCTTCGTGGCTAGGTCTTTACTCGTAATCATCTCTTCTTTACCCTTTGCAGGTCTCCAAACATATGTTCTGACTCGGGAAACATCCGGCAGGTATCTTTCCTCCCTGAGTATATCGGGCTGCTGCAGACGCATATGCCCCGGCGGGATGATCGCGTTCTCATTGAGTTCGCGGACGATTAAACCAGCATCATCAAGCATATTGGAATACCGCTGGAACCAAAGGATAGACATGCCAAGCCTTTGAGTGCCTAACAAGCAATACTGCTCCATGTCCCAAGATCGAACCTTTATCTGGTGTTCAATATGTAAGTGACCATCCGCATTGACGTCCTCAAGCTGGCTGCCTATTTCGGCAAACAATAGTTCGACGTTCTGTTGAATGTTCTGCATACCGTCCTGGGAGCTAATCTGGCGACGGTCACGCTGGTATTCGTCCTCGACCTGAAGAAGTGCTACCTTTCGTGCGGGAGTCATCGGCTTGAAATGGCCACCTCTCTCCTGCACTCGCGCTTTTATTGCTCCGATAGCCTGATCGAGCGTGAAATCCGCGAAATTGAATCGGACATGAGTTTCGGGTAGCCAAGTGGGAATCTCGGAAGTTGGCTCGATAACGAAAAAGAAGATGCTTCTAAAGGAAGTTGCTAAGCAGCTCTCCTTTATCGCTACCTCTTCTACGCCAGTCCAGGGAGTCTTACCCCATTTCTGACGATACAGAACAACATTGAGGCGGGATTGACTACGAAAGGGTTCTCGCATGGACTCCAATCCATCGCTACCCGCAAGCTCTTCCTGATTGCGTGGAAAGAAGAATACTTTTAACTCTTTGCTCAGTTCATCGTAAAGAGCCTGAGCCAAAGCAAGGTCTTCATAAAGAAATGATACGGCCACATCATAGATAGGTTCTTGATCGTGCATCTGCGTCAGCCTCTGAAATCCAGATAAGATTGCAAACTTGAATACAGGTACAGATTACTAACTAAAAGTGCGCTGCCAGTCACTCAATCCCTTTGGACTCATCCCACACAAACGCCTCTTTGGGCTTACTGGCGGGCGTTTCAGCGGGCGCATCGAAAAGTGGAAGCGTGGTCTGGACCGCAGCCGATGATTTGGATTGCTCTGCGTGAGCTGCTATCTGCTGCGTCGGCGATGACGGCCTGGGCACAACCGGCAATTTGCGTTCGATGAACTCTCGCTGTCTGCCGTGCTTCCTTGCAAGCCGGAAGTGAACGGGAACAGCTTTGTTTTTCTGCTTGATGAATCCGTGCAACGGCTCCAGACCGGAGATTTCCGAAGCCATGACAAGCGGCTTGGTCACAATCTCCATCGCATACGATTTCCTGCTGCCGAACAGCCCCATGCTGCGCGATTCCTTCAACCGCTCTACTTCAATTTCACCGATGGCATCGGAAATCCACTTCGCCGCACGTGGCTCGGTGGTCTTGAAAAACAGCTTGGTCGCGGGCTGCGAAAGCATGGCCTCGGCGTCCTGCCCGTAGCGCTTTTCAAGCTGGCTGCGGCCTTGAAAGCCCAATACAACGGGATTCCCGTACTTGCGACTTTCGGTGACGGCGGTATGAAGTTGCGGCAGTTTATTGAGGCTCGCCAACTCGTCCAGCACGAACCATACCGGCTTCGCCGTCTGATCTTCGCAGTAGCCCATCATGCGAAGGATGAACAAATCGAGCCACACGGAATGCAGCGGCAAAATCTTCGCGCGGTAGGCAGGAGTGGATGTGAGAAACACCCATCGCTTCCGGCTCGTGTACCACTCCGCCGTCGCAAAGGTCGGTCTCGTATGCTCCCACTCCGGCAACAGTTCCAGACTGTCCGCTACCATATTCAAGCTCGCCAGCACACCCGCCCGCTGTGCGGGCGCTCCCGAATCGAGCAAGGCGGCCAGCGGCGTTCCTTTCACCTTTGCCTCGATCCATGACGGGTCGGCCATCATCCTCAGAATGTCCCTGGGCTGTGGCCGCCGCTTCAGCAAGTGGGCCAGTATCCGACGTGGCCCATCGGTGAAAAACTCCTTCTCGTACTCCTTTTCCGGCAGAAACGCGGCGGCAATCGTCGTAGCTGTTTCGTCGCGGTCGATCTCCTCGCCCAGACTCCAATACGGGCATCGCTGGTCCAACGGATTGAGAATCAAATCCCCCCTCGCGGGCGAGTAGAACTCGCTCACAAAGTCCATCGCCGGGTCGTAGACAATCGCGCTTTCCCCACGCTTCCGCACCTGGCGAAGAAGCTGCCGGATGGCGTTCGATTTCCCACTGCCGGTGTCGCCCATCATCAGAATGTGGCTCGCCTCAAGACGCTTTGGAATCCGGTAGCTTGGACCAAACGGCAACCACTGCAAAAGCGAATTCTCGAAACGCAGACGGAAGCGGATGCCGT
>JAKABE010000261.1 GCA_021801945.1 Acidobacteriota bacterium | reverse complement strand
TTCATGCCAGGGAATGGCGAACAACACTCGTCCATCGTCCGTTCTCGGGATCATCAGCGCCGCCTTGGCTGGCAAAAAGGAATGCGGCAAAACAAAATGCGTTCCCTGGCTCACCGCGAGGAGCCGAGGGTGCTCGCGGCCGTCCAGGGCCATCGTCTCTTCGGCCTGCACGCCGCAGGCGTTGATGACCACCTTGGCCCGGAGGTCGAGATCCGCGCCGCTCTCCCCATCCCGCGCATCGGCGCCAACGATCCTGCCCTGGCGTTCCAGGAGCCGGACCGCTTCCACATAGTTGATGGCCGTCCCGCCCAGATCCTGGAAGGTGCGCAGAAGCGCGATCGCATAGCGGGCGTCGTCAAACTGGCCGTCGTGATACAGAACGCCGCCGCGCAAGCCGCTCTCATGGAGTCCTGGAAGCATCCCCAGAGTCTCGCGGCGGGAGAGCAGTTGCGAAGGCCCCAGCGACAGCCGGCCCGACAGCCACTCATACACTTTGAGCCCCAGGCCATAGTAGGGAAGCGTGCGATAGCTGTAGGCCGGGACGATGAACGGGAGATTGTGAACCAGATGAGGCGCGTTCCGGAGCATGTGGCCGCGTTCGCGCAGAGCGTCGAGAACCAGTGTTAGGTTGAGCTGCTGGAGATAGCGAACCCCGCCGTGCACCAGCTTTGTACTGCGGCTCGAGGTTCCTTTGGCAAAGTCGTAGCGCTCGATGAGCAGCGTTCGGAAATCCCGCGCGGCGGCTTCAACCGCGATGCCCAGGCCCGTCGCACCGCCGCCAATCACCAGAACATCCCATGGCCTCGCTTCCTGGCTCAGGTAACGCAGAATTTCTTCTCTCGTCGGCACGCTCTAACTCTTGAGCCCCTTCGTCCCGGGCCGCACCTACGCCCCCACCAGCGGCCCATACAAATCCGGCCGCCGGTCGCGGTAGAACTGCCACGTCCTCCGCACTTCGGCGATCTCGTCCAGATTCAGATCTGCCGTCAGCACCTCGTCTTTGTCCCGCGATGCCTGCGCGATGATCTGTCCCCTGGGGTTCGCAAAGTAACTCGATCCGTAGAACTCCCCGATGTTCCACGGCGCTTCGGTCCCCACCCGGTTGATGGCCGCGATAAAGTACCCGTTGGCCGCCGCGTGCGCCGGCTGTTCCAGCTTCCACAGGTATTCGCTCAGCCCCGCCACTGTCGCCGATGGGTTGAACACGATCTCCGCCCCCGCCAGGCCCAGGCAGCGCGCCCCTTCGGGGAAATGCCGGTCGTAGCAGATGTAGACTCCGATCTTCGCAAACCCCATGTCGAAGACCGGGTAACCCAGGTTTCCCGGTCGGAAATAAAACTTCTCCCAAAAGCCCGGCGCTACATGCGGGATGTGCGTCTTCCGGTACTTGCCCATGTAGGTCCCGTCGTTCGCAATCACCGCCGCCGTGTTATAAAAGATCCCCTCCTGCTCCACCTCGTACACCGGCACGATCAGCGCCATCTTCAGATCTCTTGCCAGCGCGCGCATCCGGCTCACCGTCGGCCCGCCGGGGACCGGCTCTGTGGTGGCGTACCACCTCACGTTCTGCTCGGCGCAGAAATACGGACCGTTAAATACCTCCTGCAAACACGCAATCCGGGCGCCCGCACGCGCCGCCTCTTTCACCAGATCCACGTGCTTCTCCACCATGGCCTGTTTCTGCGCCTCCAGCGGCTCCGTCGCCGCAATCGCATTGGACGCCTGAATAATCGCGCACCGCACCACTCTTGCCATCTTGCACTTCCTCCCCAGGAAAATTAGGAAAACCAATTATAGGCCCGCGCTGCCCACCCGTATTTGAGCCCCTCCAAAGCCTTCTGAAGGAGTGTGGCAAGCGGCTTGGGAGGGTCCGGAACAACAGCGAGTCTCTTAAACCCGCCAGCTCCCTTTAGGACCCGGCGGCAAGCCGGGGCCCAGGAGCCTGCCTTGCCGCAAATTCCTTAGAATCAGCGAACCATAGATCTCATGGGAGAGTGCGTAGGACGTCACGTTGCTTGCCCGCTGTGGGATCAGTGAGATCAGCGCACCTGCTGGAGTGTTGGCCGCAGCTGAAACCGGGCGCGGCTGCCTGCCGCCTCCACTTGCCGGAGCCGAGGCCGGAGGAGATGCGTCTCAGCATTGAAGGCTGCGAACCAATTGGTGGTGCCGCTTAAGCAACTTTCTTGTAAGGCAAACTGCCCTATCTCTTGGCGTTTGCACGAACTACTTCCACCACAGCCGACATGTCCTTCTCTCCGAATCCCTGCTCCAGGGCAGTGCGGAAGAGCTTCTGGGTGGGAGACGATGTGGAAAGGTTGATTCCCAATTCTGCCGCGGCTGCCTGCGCGTATCGAATGTCTTTTTCCATGAGGCGCAGCAAAAAGTTCACTTCGTATGTTCCGCGCGTCATCCGTTCTGACATGGCGGAGAAAATGCCGCTGCCTGGTGCGCCTCGTTTCAAGAAGTCGAGAGCAACATCGCGCTGAAGTCCTGCACTCTCAATCCATCGAAGCGCTTCCGCAAAGGACGTGACCTGAACGGCGCAAAGAAAGTTGTTGATGAGCTTCAGTTGCGCGCCGCTTCCCATGGGCCCAAGGTGCACGATTTCTTTGCTCATGCAACGCAAAACCGGGGTGACAGCCGCCAGCGCCTCGTGATCCCCGCCGGCCAGAAAGGTCAGTTGCCCTTGTGCAGCTTGGGCGCGACTGCCGGTGACGGGCGCTTCCACCATGCGCAGTCCGCGCTTGGCCGCCGCTGTCGCAAGCTCTGCGATCCACCGGGGGCTGAGCGTGCTGCTCTCTACGGCAATAGCCCCCGCCCCCATCGCACCAAGTGCGCCGTCATTGCCAAGCCACGCAGACTGAGACGCCTCGTCGTCTGAAAGCATCGCGAGAACCACGTCGGCGCTCCCTGCGGCCAGCGCCGGAGTCTTGGCTAGCGCCGCTCCCATCGCCGCCAGAGGCTCGGCTTTCGCCGCAGTGCGGTTCCAAACCGTCAACGGGAAGCCGCCCTTCAATAGGTTGATTGCCATCCCATGGCCCATCGTGCCCAGGCCTAACAGTGCAACAGATTGCTTCGATTCCATGTCCTCTCCAGTTATTCCATGACCTGCACACGCAGCGGCGTGATCATAGGTTCTTCCTTCGCAATTGTGTTGCGGAGCGGCCGGCCAAAATCCTCAAACTGAATTTCTGTGGTGTCTCCCGGCTCAAGCCGGACGCCCTCGCCGAACGAGAGGCAGTCCGCACCCAGAAAGTGAACATGCACCATGCCCGGCTGGCGGTGCGCGGCGAATTTGAAATGATGGTGCTCCAGATTCGCTAGGCTGTGGCACATATTCAAATCACCGGTTCGAATCTGCTTCTCCCAAATTGCCTTATCTCCTCGAACAATCGCGACTCTGCCGCGCACATCGTCGAACTTTGGATCGATCACCAATTCAGGGCCCAGGCTGCAAGTGCGCAGCTTGGAGCCGGCAAGATAGAGATAATTCCGGCGCTCGAAGACATGGTCGGAAAACTCGTTTCCGGTAGCCATCCCGATCCTCCAGGGTGTGCCGTCCTGCGCCGTGAGATAGATGGCCGCAATCTCGGCCTCTTCTCCACCGTCTTCACCAAATCCGGGAATCACCAGGGGCGCAAAAGGCGGCTCCACAATCGAGCCATCCCCTTTGTAAAACCACTCTGGAGCAATGCCGATCGCGCCCTCCGGCGGCCGGCCCTGTTCCCGGCCCCATTCAAATATGCGCATGCTGTCTGTCATCGGTTCTACTTGCTTCGCGCTCTGCGCAACATGCATTGCCTGGCGGTCCCGCGCGCTTCCCAGGTGTGTTAGCCCGGTTCCAGAGACGTGTACGCGTTGGGGTTGACCGGGACAATCGATCGGTGCAAGCAACTTCCACTCCGACCTGCCGTCATAAATGGAGTTGTAGTCTACTTCTTCGTCCGACATTAGCTGTCCAATAAAATCCGACAGCCGGCGGCGATCTGATAGCACTTTGGTTGCCAACGCAAATACTGAGTCAACTTCGCGCAGTAAAACAAGATTCGGCTCTTGAACCACGGCCACGCGCCGCTCAGTCTGATTTGTAATCTGTACTAGACGCATTGCCGCCTCGCTATTCGATGATCTTGAAACGTTTCAGTGACTCTTCATTGACCGTGAGGCCAAGACCAGGCAGCGAGTCATCGAGGTTGATAGATCCGGATTCCGGCACCGGCTCGCCGTCAAAGATGTACCAAAATAGCTCGTTGCCCACCTCTACGCTCACCTTCGGAAAAAACTCCGCAATCGGCGAATTCAGGTTTGCCATGACCACATGATAGTTGTGCATCTGCCCGGCGTGAGGGACAACCGGAACTTGATAGGACTCCGCCAGCGCGGAGATCTTGCGCGCCTGGCTTATCCCGCCGACGCGGTTTGTATCGAACTGGATGTAGTCGAGAGAATTGGTTTCTAATAGTTCGCGGAATCCAAAGATCGTGAACTCGTGCTCGCCGCCGGCGATGGGGATTCGTCCGTAGCTCTTCAACTCCCTATAGCCGCGCGTATCGTCCGGAATCACCGGCTCCTCGAGCCAGCGCAGATGGAACGGCTCGAGCAGCGGCAGCATGCGCTTCGCATAATCAAGCGTCCAGCCCATGTAAGCATCGGCCATTAGATCAAGCTCGTAGCCAATCACCTCGCGCACTGTGCGAACCAGTTCCAGGTTCCTTTGCATCCCGGCGGCGCCATCAAGCGGCCCCCATCCGAAGCGCAGCTTCATCATGGTGTAGCCCTGGTCTTTATATTTCTGCGCCTCTTCCCGGAGTTCCGCCAGCGGCATGGCGTATAGGCGGCTGGCGTAGACCGGAATCTTCTCCTTGGTGCGCCCGCCCAGCAGCCGGAAAACCGGCTGCTTTGCATCTTTGCCCAGCAGGTCCCAGAGGGCAATGTCTATGGCGGAGATGGCGGTCATCGCCACGCCCTTGCGCCCGAACGCCAGCGTGCGCCGGTACATCTGCTGCCACAGGAACTCCACATCCCACGGATCGGCCCCCACCAGAAGCGGCTTGAGGTAGCCATCGATCAGTTGTTTTGTCACCAGCGGCGAAAGCGCCGCATTTCCCAGCCCAACCAGGCCTGTGTTCGTGAAAATCTCGACAAGCAGCCAGTTATGAAAGGCAAAGTTCCCCATCGAGGCCTTGCGAAATGCAACCAGGTCCATGGGGTTCGTGCAAAAGTGCGGAGGCAGGGGAACTGTATTGCCTTCCCACTGAACAACCCGCGTGCGAATATCGGTGATTCTCATGTCCTGTACTCCAGATGATCTAGTGTAGTGCGTCTTAAATGATG
>JAKABE010000260.1 GCA_021801945.1 Acidobacteriota bacterium | reverse complement strand
AAACCAACGATCACATCCACAGCAATGTCCCAAGACCTCTACGAAGATAAAGGTGAAGCTCTCGATCGTCAAATCCTCTATGAGGCCTGCGCGGTTTCCAGATACAATGAAAGTCTGGGGAGCGATGTAACAATTTTGAGGACCGACGCGATGTTAACCAGCTCGATGACGCCGGAAGCCATGGGAACACAAGGATACGGTGAAGGCGCTCAGACCAAGGAGCAGGGGAGTGATCCGGAGTCGATGCTTCAATCGCTGACTACGGAGAGTCAGAATGAAGCATCGCAAGGCCTCGACACGAAGTCTGTTATCGAGATAGCTCGCATCATCAACCATGAGGATGCCAAAGTAGCCGGTGCGGTAAAAAAGGCCATTCCTGAAATCGCTCAGGTAATCGAGTGTGTGGCTCGCAGTCTGCGCGATGGCGGCCGCCTGATCTACGTCGGCGCAGGTTCCAGCGGTCGCATTGCTGCTCTCGACTCTTCAGAATGTCCTCCCACCTACTCCACCGCGCCCGGCCAGGTGCAGTACATCATGGCGGGCGGTCCCAAAGCCTTGGCCTCAGCCGTCGAGGTCAATGAAGACTCGGAGGAACTCGGCCAGCGCGACATCGCGCGCCGTCGCCCCACGCGCAAAGACGTAATTGTAGGTATCTCCGCCTCCGGCCGCACTCCCTACGTAGTGGCCGCAGTAGCTTATGCCCGCGCCCGCGGAGCACGCACCGCCGCTGTAACCTGCAATCACGGCTCTCCGCTAGCCGAGGCTGCCGACATCGCCGTGGTCGCCGACGTCGGTCCCGAGGTCATCTCCGGCTCCACGCGCATGAAGGCCGGCACCGCACAGAAGATGATCCTCAACATGATTACGACTGGGGCCATGACCCGGCTTGGATATGTCTATGGCAATTTGATGGTTAACGTGCACATGCAAAACTCTAAGCTGGTGGAGCGCGGCATTCGCATCCTGATGAGCGCCTGCGGCATCGATCGCGCCGCTGCGGTTGAGACAATCAAGAGCGCCGGCCGCAGCGTGCCAGTAGCCCTGGTGATGCTCAAGGCCGGGGTCGATAAACAGGAAGCAGTACGTCGTCTGGCCGGCTCCGACGGCAACGTGCGATTGGCCATCGAAGACAACGCGCCAGAGCTGTAGCAATAGGGATCGGAATACATGCCCGCAAGCCTGCTGGCGTGGACCTCGGATTTGAACTCCGAATCGCGCAGTCCCTGGAAGAACCGCAACCGGCCGACTTTAGTAGACTGAACGGCAGCATGTTTGCCTTCGTCCGATCCATCCGCCGCTTCCGTTCCGCATCCACTCAATTCGCGCTGGCGACACTTTTGGCTGTCGCCGTACTTCCCGTAATTGGCCAGGGGACACACCTTTGGACCCAGTCGCACATGGACGAATTTGAGAAGGGCGTGCCGCTGGGAATCGCCATCAGCAGCGATGGTTATCTGCACGCCGGATCCGGCTTGACAGATCTTCTCACCACTCCTTCGACGTTTGTTTGGTCGGTCGCCACGGATAAGAATGGCGTGGCCTACCTGGGCACCGGTTCGCCGGGCACGGTGCTGCGCCTGTCGCCTGAACCCGACAGCAAGCCGATTACCCTGTTCAAGACCAAGGATCTCAGTGTGCAGGTGGTGCAAGTAGGGCCGGATGGATCGGTCTACGCGGCCACACTTCCCAGTGGCAAAGTCTACAGACTGAGGCCCGACTCGTCGACAACACAGGACGACTCCAGCGCCACGGTGGTCTTTGACCCGGCCACGGTGGCGGCCGGTGCAGGAGCGGAAAAGGCCGATAGCAGGCCTCACTACGTTTGGGCGCTGACCTTCGACTCCGCCGGACGACTTTACATCGCAACCGGAGATCCGGCCGCTATTTATCGCGTGAATCCGGCTGAGCCGGGCGCAAAGCCGGAGCTGTTCTTCAAGAGCGACGATGCGCACATCCGTTCGCTGGCTTGGGACTCCAAGGACAACCTTATTGCCGGCTCCGACGGCTCGGGCCTGGTCTACCGCATCAATCCGCAGGGTAAAGGCTACGTGCTGTTTGAGGCTCCGCGACGCGAGATCACATCGCTTGCTGTGGGCAAAGACGACACGATCTACGCGGCCTGCGTGGGACAGAAAAACCGCAATCCATTGCCACCCCTGCCCGTACAAGGAGTGGGCACGGTCACCGTGTCCATCGTGCAGCCGGAATCCATGCAGGCAGTCAACGCCAGCTCTTCCGTGCCAGAGGGGAGTGAGATCTACGCGCTGGCCCCAGGCCAGGCGCCACGCAAGCTGTGGTCCAACTCAAGCGCGATTGTCTACGCCCTAGCCAGCCGTCCTGACGGTGTGCTCGCTCTGAGCGGGAACCAGGGCCGCATCTTTCTCATCCACGCGGATGGAAGTTATGCGGATATCGGCCACCTGGACGCGCAGCAGGGGTTAAGCATCGCCGCCGAACCGGGCAATACAAGCAGGTTTCTCATCGGTACCGGCAACACCGGCAAATTGTTCCGGCTGGGCGCCACGGATAAGCACGAGTACGCAAGCGACGTGCTGGATGCCGGGGTGACGTCGCAGTTTGGCCGGGTCGATGTCGAGCCGGGCTCCTCCGGCTATCAGATTCTGACGCGCACCGGGAACGTAGAACAGCCTGTGCGCGGCTGGACCGATTGGCAGCCGCTCAAGGATGGCGTTGTGGCCTCGCCGGCTGGGCGATTCCTCCAATGGAAAGCCGTCCTCCAGACTGGTGGAGTCGTGGGCAGCGTGGGCGTCAACTACCTACCCGTGAGTTCACCGCCAGTGGTGGACAACCTTGTGGTGGTTCCTGGAGCGCGCCTCAATCCGCAGAGCCTGCCCGGCCCCTCGCAAGCCGTAAACATCTCCTTTGACACTTCGAGCGACGGTTCCAACGATTCCGGCGGCGACAATGCCAGCAACCCTCTTCAGGCCACCAAGGACCCGACCGCTGTCACCGTTCGCTGGTTGGCGCACGACCCCGACGGAGGAAAGCTCATCTATTCGCTCTATCTGCGCGGTGACGGCGAGACGGTGTGGCGGCTAATCAAGGACAGGCTCACCACCTCGGCTTACAGCTTTGACGCCACCAAGATTCCCGACGGCGGATACCGGATCAAGGTTGTAGCCTCCGACTCGCCGTCAGAACCGCCCGGCGATGCGCTTACGGGAGAGAAGATCAGCGACCGCTTTGTGGTGGATACGACGCCACCGGCGATCACCGGATTCAAGGCCACCGGAGAGCCCGTCCAATGCGGAAACGGCCAGTGCCGCAAGGCATACCTCATCTCCTTTGAAGCTGTGGACGCTACCTCATCGATTGCCAGCGCCGATTACTCACTGAATCTAGGGCCGTGGCAGTATATCGACCCCATCGGCAAGATCTCCGACTCCGGGACCGAGCACTACGAGTTCCGGATCTGGCTGGATGTCAACGCGGACAAGATTGGCGAAAGCCTGATTACCGTGCGCGCTTATGACCGCTATGGCAATGTGGGCCGAGCCAAGACGGTCATTCCTGCCCAGAACCAGTAGACGCCATGCGATTCGAACTTTTTCTGGCAGCGCGGTATCTCCGAGCCAAACGGCGGCAAGCCGTGGTGGGGGTGGTTACTGCCATCTCTGTCGCCGGCGTAGCCGCCGGGGTTGCAGCGCTGATCATCGCCCTGGCGATCACGACAGGAATGAGGCGCGACCTGCAAGACCAGCTGCTGGGCGCCTCATCGCAGGTCCAGTTGATGCGCATCAAAGCAGATGGGATCCGTGACTGGAGGCCTTTGGTCGAGCGGCTGCGGAAGCTGCCTCACGTGGTTGCCAACGCGCCCGAACTCTATGAGGAGGTGATGGTCTCGCGCGGCCCACGGGCGGGCTTCGCCGAGGTCATGGGCATCATCCCCGCCCAGGAGCGCACGGTGAGCACCCTGCTGGACACGATCACCTCGGGAACGGCAAAGGACCTGGATCCGGGCGCGGCCAACCAAAACTCGGTCCCTGTTCCCGGTCAAAGCACGGCCACCACGGCCTATCCGCCCATCGTTCTGGGCAGCGACCTGGCGCAGCAGATTGGCGCGCTGGTCGGCGACAGCGTGCTGGTGACCAGCCCGCAGGGCGAGCTGACTCCCTTCGGCCTGGCACCCAAGTATGAGCAGTTCCGCGTAGCCGGCATCTTCCACTCCGGCTTCTATGATTACGACACGGCTTACGCCTTCATGCGTCTGCGCGACGCGCAGCAGCTCTTCAGCGAGCCCGACCTGATTTCGGTGATCAGCTTCAAGATTGACGACGTGAACCGCGCTCCCCAGATCGGGGCCGAGATCGAGGGCGCCGCCGGCGAGGGCTTTATGACCACCAACTGTATGGAGCAGAACCGCCAGCTCTTCCGCGCGCTCAAGCTCGAACAGGTGGTCACCTTCATCATCATTGCGTTGATCGTAATCGTGGCCGCACTGAACATCCTCATCGCGCTCACCATGATGGTGATGGAGAAGACCCGCGATATCGCGGTGATGATGAGCTTCGGCGTCCGGCCGGATCAGGTGCGGCGCATCTTCATGCTCCAGGGCTTTTTGATCAGCGCGATCGGCACGGCGCTGGGGCTGGTGATTGGATATATCACCTCCTGGGCCGGGGGACACTACCACTTCATCCATCTCTCCGCACAGGTCTACTCCATCGATACTTTGCCCTTTGCCCCCGCGCCCTGGATGGGGGTAGTCGTGTCTGCGGTCTCCCTCGGCATCTCGCTGCTGGCCACGCTGTATCCGTCCTATTCGGCCGCGCGGGTTCTGCCTGCGGAGGCGCTCAGGTACGAGTGAGACATAGGGCCGCAGATTCAATTGAGGCCGATTGCGCCAGTTCCGAGCTTTTACATCCGGCGGCGCTCCCACCTCCCCCACCCCCGGTCCTGTGAGCAAATATTCTGCTTTCAGCAATTTACGCGACATGGCGCCGCGTAAATATTTGAAAAGTCATATAGTTACTCACAGGGATTAGAAAATAAAGGAGTTAGTTGAATTTCTGGGGCATTTTGTACCGCAGAATGTGCAAATGTACCGGCAGGAAGCCGCGTGCATTCCCGCGAATTCGCGCCTGGGGACTGCGGCAAACTGAGGAGCGGCGGCCCAGAGATGGCGGGTGCGGCGCCCAGGTCAGCCCCAAGAGCAACATAGCAAATCGAAGAAGAGTGGGCTGCAGATGAGGACAGGGGCAGACGTGCTTTGGGCTGAATGACTTGGAAACATAGATGGCGCGGAAGGGCTTGACATCGATACGGTGACTTTGCCGGTCACAATGAAATGCCACCAGCCAGTACACTGTCATGCCTCCACCTAGTGGAGGTCGTGGGTTCAG
>JAKABE010000259.1 GCA_021801945.1 Acidobacteriota bacterium | reverse complement strand
CGTCAGCAGCCGCAATGCAATTCTGATTGCCGCGCTGCCTGTTGTCGTCCTTGGCGTCTATATTCCCGGCCCGTTGCACTCGCTGTTCACGCTTGCTGCGCAACAGCTAGGAGGGCACTGAAATGACAACTCCGTCCATCCCGGTCCAGCCAGAGGAAAGAGGAGGTATCGCTGGAATCGTGGCGGCACTTCAGGAGAGGTTTGGGAGTGGACCGTCGTTCGAACCCTCCACCAACGGGTGCGTGCTCACGCTAGGGCCGCTGGTTCCTGAATCGTTGCCGCAGCTGTGCAGGTTTTTGTTCTGGGACTGGAAATGCTTGTTTGGCGGGATAACTGCGGAAGAACATCCGGAAAACTGGTCGTTGAGTTACCTTTTTCTTCTGCCCCAGTCGGGATGGATCCGGGTCATACTTCGTCTTCCCATCGAGACCAAGGTCGTGCCGAGCATCGTAGCCGATGTCCACGCGTCCGACTGGCACGAACGCGAGATCGAAGACATGTACGGAATCTGCTTCGAAAACCATCCCAGACTCGGCGATTTCATCCTTCACGACCAGATCTGGCGCGAAGGCATCGAGCCGATGCGCAAGAAATTCCCGGCCGACGGACTGCAACTCGAACGCAAGCTCGATCCTGAATGGCAACCGCTACTCGTCGTCGAGGACCCCGGTTCATTCGCCATGCCGGTGGGGCCAGTGTATGAAGGCGGGCTTGGTGAACCGCTGCACTTTCTATTGGAGACCGTCGGAGAGGATGTAATCCGCGCGGTGCCACGCCTGTTTTACAAGTACCGCGCCGTAGAGAAAATCGCCGAGGGTCGAAGCGCTGCGGACGCGCTGCTCCTTGCGGAACGCTTTGCGGCGACTTCGGCGTTTGCGCATTCGCTCGCGTTCTGCCTGGCCGTGGAACGAATTCATGAGGTCGAGGTGCCGCCGCGAGCTTCACGTCTGCGCGTGCTCATCGCGGAATTGGAGAGGCTAAGACATCATGCAGGCGCCATTGCAGGCATTTGCTCATCCACTGCGTTGGCGGTTCCCGCGGCACAGTCGTCGGTTATCGAAGAACAACTTTTGCGTTCCTCTTGCGAGTTCAGCGGTCATCGGTATCTCTTCGGTCTGAATGCTTTTGGTGGACTGAGCCGCGACTTCGACAGCGAGCAATGCCGAAAGCTCCTCGCCGGCGTTGAGGCAGCCGGCACAGACCTTAATGCTCTGGAGAAGCGGCTCCGCTTCAGCAGCAGTTTTCTCGACCGCCTTGAAGACGTCGGCGTCGTGCGAGAGGAGCAGGCGCGCGATCTCAATCTCGTCGGCCCTATCGGGCGGGCTTCGGCGCAAAGATGCGATCTTCGCAAGGCATGCCCCTATTCAGGCTACGAGGGTTTTGCGTTCGAAGAGCCTCGCGAGATCGAAGGAGACGGCTACGCACGGCTGCGCGTGTTGTTCGCCGAAGCTGCGCAATCAGTGAAGCTGATCCATCAGGCGGTCGAGCGGCTGGAGCCGGGATCCGTTTGCGCGCCATGCGATGGCAAGCGATCCGGCGCCGCGCTCGGTTGGGTAGAAGCGCCGCGAGGCGCGGCTTTGCACTGGGTTAGTGCCGGCGAAAATGGGGTGATCAAACGCTATCGGGCGATCACACCATCATTCAACAACTGGCTCGGGTTCCATGTGGCTGCCGAGAATTTCGCGTTTCAGGATTTCCCGATTATTCTCGCAACCTTTGGTCTCTCTGCGACCGAATGTGACCGGTAGAGGTGAACACGTATGAGTTTCTGGTTCTGGCATGGCTTGACGGCTGGCATTCACACCACCCGCTACCCGCGGAAGCCCGATACCATCGCAGGTATTTCACCCGGCCGGCCGGCCGACACACGATTTCACTCCGAAGCCGATGCCGAGCTTGCCGCTGCTATCTGCCCCGTGGAAGCAATCGAAGCACGAGGTAAGTCGGCGCGTGTCGATCACGGCAAATGCATCCATTGCCGGCGCTGCCGCTTTGGATTGGAAGCTCCGATGAACTGGGAAGCCGGTTTCGAATGGGCAAGAATCCCGACCCGACCAGACGTCGCATCCGCGATTTTCCCCTCAGCTTTTTCTGGATCTTTGCACATCATGGTGGTCGATGCAGGCGACTGCGGCGCGTGCCTGCACGAAGTCAACCAGCTCAATAACCCGCTCTACAACATGCACCGCCTGGGATTCTTCTTTACCGCCACGCCGAGAGCCGCCGATCTGCTGCTGGTCGTGGGACCGGTAAGCGAAAACATGCGTGGACCGTTGCTCAAAACATGGGAAGCCATGCCCTCAACGCGACGGGTAATGGCAGTGGGCAGTTGCGCGATCTCCGGCGGAGTGTTTGGACGTAGTTTCATCTGCGCAGGCGGGGTCTCTTCCGTGTTGCCCGTCGATTTTGAAGTTCCGGGCGATCCGCCGCCACCACTGGCAATCCTGCACGGCCTGCTTGTCGCTACGGGCCGCAAATCCGCAACGCGTGGTGAACTTGTCTCCGAAGGAGTTCGTGAGTGATGGCACCAGTCGTCGATGCTTTGCTGATCCTGTTGTTTCTGGCTTGCGCAGGCGGCATCCTGCTTTCCGCAGTCTCAGGCCGCAAGGGCGCATCGGTAGCTGTTGCCGTTGCGGGAGCGTCGGCCTCAGTGCTCATGATCGTCGCGTCTGCGATTGTATTGGCTTCGGGCCAGATCTTCGAAGCGTCTCTGTGGGACATCGACGGATTCGGCTCGCTGACTCTGCGACTCGATGCGCTTTCATCGATCTTCCTGATCACGTCGGGGATCGTCTATTTCTCCATCTCGCTTTTCGCCGGCAGTTTCATTGCCGGTCAGGTGGACGAGGAATATCCCGCGCGTCGCTATGGCATCTTGTACTTCCTGCTGATGGCGTCAGTGGTTCTGATTCTGGTCGCCGGTGATGCGTTGCTCTTCTTCATTAGCTGGGAGTGTATGTCGATCCTGTGCTTCCTGTTGATCAATCACGATCCACGCAGCCAATCTGACAGTCGAGCAGGCTACATCATGCTCGGAATGGGGGAAGCCGGCCTGCTCGCCGCGGTCATTGCCTTCCTCATCCTGGGCCGGGCTGCGCCGAATCTGTCATTTCCGGCTCTCGCCGCCGCAGCCGGAACGCTCTCTACGCCCGCACTCTGGGTTGTGTTCCTGCTCGGCTTGTTTGGATTTGGTGTCAAGGCCGGCCTCGTTCCTGTGAATTTCTGGCTGCCGCGTTCTTACACCGCCGCGCCTTCGGCATTCATTCCTGTCTTCGCCGGCGTCACTCTCAATCTAGGTTTCTATGGAATTTTTCGGCTCTGCGCCGATCTGATTCACCCGGGCTACGGCGCAGGTATTGTGGCGCTGGTAGCGGGCAGTGTTACTGCGCTCGTGGGCATTCTCTATGCCACCACGGACAACGACATGAAAACCATGCTCGCCCATAGTTCCATCGAGAATGCAGGCGTTATTGTGGCCGCCTTTGGAGCATTCCTCATCTTCCGCGCCTCCTCCCAACCGGTCGCGGCTGCCATTGCACTCGTGGCTGCGCTCTATCACATGCTCAATCACTCGGTTTATAAGTCACTGCTGTTTGAGGGAGCAGCACACGTCGAGTCCGCAACTGGCACGCGCAACATGGATCAGCTCGGCGGGCTTTCTCGCCTCCTGCCTACGCTGTCCATTTTCTTTCTGATCGGCTGCCTTGCTATCTCTGCCGTGCCTCCGTTCAATGGCTTCGTCAGCGAATGGCTGACGTTGCAGACGCTCTTGCGCAGTGCTGTCCTCACATCCACCTCCATCAAGATTGCCTTTGCCCTATGCGGTGCAGCTCTTGCGCTGACTGCTGCTTTGGCTGTGACATGCTTTGTGAAAGCCTACGCCATGAGCTTTCTGGGCCGTCGCCGGGGTGCATGGGAGCCGCGTCCAAACGCGAAGACTGCCGCGCGATTTCCTCTGATATTTTTAGCCGCCGTTTGCCTGCTGCTGGGAATTCTGCCTACGTACGTTCTCCCGGTGCTTAATCAAGCTGTTGGACCACTTGCCGGGGCCAGTGCCAATGATGCGCTGGTGCAGCCATTCTTTACGGCGACCCCACAGAACGGACAGCTACCACCGGCATTTCTTCAGGACTTCCACAACATTGGCGCACAGACCGGAAAGGGCCTGCTGCCGGGCCGCGGCCTGGTCGTACTGCTGCGCGGCTCCGAAGAGAATCCGGTGGTGTTCGCGATGTCGACCTCGTATGCGATCGCCGTGCTCGCAATCCTGCTCCTGGTGACCTGGTTCGTTGTAACTCGCCTCACACGCCGGCGCTCGGCAGTGCGCCGTCCGGTTTGGGCCGGCGGAATCCCACGGCTGCTCCCGCAGATGACGTACACGGCGACTGGATTTTCCAATCCCGTCCGCGTGGTCTTCCAGGCGATCTTCAAGCCCAATATCACAGAAGACACCCGCCAGACGGTCGCAGTACATTTTCGAGCCGCAATTCACCGCCAGCGCGAAGAGACTCACGTTGTGGATCGCGTCTTCTTGCGGCCGGTGGGGACGGCCACGCAATGGGTGGCTGGTTTCCTTGCCAGGATGCATCACGGCCGTCTGAACGCCTACGTCACTTACGTTCTGGCGTTTCTCCTGCTCGTTTTATTGCTTTATCGCGTTACATAGGATTCCAGGCTCTTCTGCGCGGTGGCCGCAAGAAATCAGTTCGCCCCCCGCTGAATTCGCTGCAAGAGCGGAACCGCGCGCCGGTCCTTCAATGATCCCAGCGCTTCCAGCGCGGCTTTCTGAACATACATGTCCGGATCTGACTCGGCGAGTTTCATGAGGGCCGGAACCGCAGCCTTCACCTCGTTCTCGCCCAGAAGCCAGCAGATGCGCGCACGGGTAGATGCAAGTGGATGGGTTAGGGCGCCGACAAGCTTTTCCTGGTATGAGCGCGCATCCATTTCCGCCGAGGCTCCGCAAGTGACTTCTCCGAATTTCAATCAGAGTCGAAGAGCTTGAAAAGGCGGATGCGCTTCATGCAATGCTCAGGTCTGCCACGCGATCACCAAACAATTGCGATCTGACGGGCATCGGCCCGATCAGGAATCTCGTCCGCAATGTACTTTGTTGCAGATAGTTTAGTCGGCCCCAAGTGACGTTTCCTGCGTTATGTGAACCGTTCCTCCTCCAGATCATGCGGCTTTTCGAAACAAAGGAGGAACACAATGAGCAGGAAGAGAAGTCCTAGTTCCCTCCGCCACCGCACGGCTGGTTTTAGGGACAACGAGAACCTTCAACGGTAGCCAGCCAGGCAAACCAATTCGCCCAATCATCTTTCATCGGAACAGCACGTGCAGCGACATCGAGATCAGCCGTGGG
>JAKABE010000258.1 GCA_021801945.1 Acidobacteriota bacterium | reverse complement strand
TGGGAGCGATGAGGCAGTACAGCAGACACGCCAGCAGCAGGCCGCCCTCAATGCCCAGAACCAGACGGCGGCGGCGCACCAGAACCTGCCACAATTCGCGCAAGGAGACCGCGGGGTTCTGCCGGCGCACATCCGTCGCAGGCGGCGCGTTCGACGGAAGATTTGCAGCGTCCGGCACGAGAACACCTCGGATCCAAAAGCCCTCGCACGAGGCAATTCCCGGCTAGCGGAAGAAAACATCGCCTGAAAGGGGGTTTGCGGTATTTTCTTCGATTCCGGATGAGTTGTTAGTGTTCTACATCACATCAGAATGGGATACAGACCCTGGACGTGCTGGCTGCGGGCTAAGAGACTTGGCTTGCCATTCGGTACCAGTCCAGAGTCCTGCGCAGTCCCTCGCGAAAATTCACAGCCGGGTGGTAACCGAGCAGGTCGCTCGCCAGCCGGATGTCAGCCATCGAGTGGCGAATATCGCCGGTGCGGGGAGGGGCGTAGGCCGGCTTACCCTGATAACCGGTCAATTCGCACAGAATCTCGAAGGTCTCGTTGAGGGTAAAACGCTTGCCGGTTGCCAGGTTCATTGTCTGGCCTGAGACCTTTTTGGCCGGCGCTGCGGCGGCCAGCAGGTTGGCCTCGACCACGTTGGCAATGTAGGTAAAGTCGCGGCTCTGCTCGCCATCGCCGTAGATGGTGGGTTGTTCGCCGTCCAGCATCTTGCGGCAGAAGACGGCCAGCACTCCAGAGTACTGTGACGTCGGGTCCTGATACGGGCCGAAGACGTTGAAGTAGCGCAGGGTTACCGTTTCCAGCCTGTAGGCGCGTGCAAAGGTGCGCATGTAAAACTCGCCAGCCAGCTTGGCCGCGGCGTAGGGGCTGATGGGATTGGGCGCCATGCCCTCGTGTTTGGGCAGCGTGGGAGTGTCTCCATAAGCCGAGGAGGAGCCAGCGTACACCACGCGGCGCACCCCGGCGGCGCGGGCCGCCATCAGCAGATTGAGCGTTGCATCCACGCAGTTCACGTGAGTGGCGAGGGGGTCGGCCACAGAGCGGGGGACCGAGGCCAGCGCGGCCTCGTGAAACACGACCTCAACGCCGGCACACGCCCGCGCACAAACCGCGGGATCGGCCAAGTCGCCCTCGATAAATTCCATTGCCTCCAGTCCGATGAGATTCGCGCGCTTGCCGGTAATGAAACTATCGACGCCGCGCACGTTCTCGCCGCGCTCGATGAGTGCCGTGGCGATGGAGCGCCCAATGAAGCCGGCGGCTCCGGTCACGAGATATTTCACCATTGTCTTTCTCCGCAAATAAGATTGCGCGCGGACGAAGCACCTCTCCGCAACGGCTTAGGATACTATTCCGCGCTGCGAAGGCTTCCGGCCATTACAATGAACAGCATGACAATCGTCTCTGGCGGCATATTAGCTGAACTGAAGCGCAGGATGGAAACCCGTGAGGCCCGCATCGGGATCGTCGGGATGGGTTATGTGGGACTGCCCCTGGCGCTGTTGTTCAGCGGCGAGCGGTTCCGCGTGACGGGCTTTGATATTGCGCACGCCAAGGTGAAGACGCTCAATGCGGGCGGGTCCTATATTGTGCGCATCCTGCCCGAGGCCGTCCAAGAGGCGCAAAAGGCAGGTTTCCGCGCCACTTCAGACTACTCCGAAGTGGCGGCCATGGATGCGGTCGTAATCTGCGTGCCCACGCCGCTCGACGAGCACGGCGAGCCCGACTTGAGCTACGTGACGGGAACCGCCGCGGCTATCGCGCCGCACCTTCATGAGGGCCAGTTGGTCGTGCTGGAGAGCACCACCTATCCCGGCACCACCGAGGAGGTCGTCACACCGCTGCTTGAAAACGGCAATCCCCACGGCCTGAAGATTGCGCGCGGGGCCAGCGAACAAGGCGTGCACCTGGCCTTCTCGCCCGAGCGCGAGGATCCGGGCAACGACGCCGTGGATCGCCGCGACATTCCCAAGGTGGTGGGCGGCTGCGGGCAGGTGGCCTCGGAGCTGGCCGCCGCCATGTACGGCGCCATCTTCCACCGCGTGGTTCGGGTTAGTGGTCCCGCCGTGGCCGAGATGACCAAGCTGCTTGAAAATATCTACCGCTCGGTGAACATCGCTCTGGTCAACGAGCTCAAGCAGCTGTGCATGAGAATGGGCATTGACATCCACGAGGTCATCGAGGCGGCCAAAACCAAGCCCTTCGGCTTCCAGGCGTTCTATCCTGGCCCTGGGCTGGGCGGCCACTGCATTCCTATCGATCCCTTCTATCTCTCCTGGAAGGCGCGCGAGTTTGACTTCCGCACGCGGTTCATCGAGCTGGCCGGCGAAATCAACACCGCGATGCCCTATTTCGTGCTCGACCAGATCGCCGCCGGCCTCAACCAACAGAGCAAAGCGCTCAAGGGATCAAAGGTGCTCGTGCTGGGGCTGGCCTACAAACGCGACATCGATGATCTGCGCGAGTCGCCTTCGCTCACCATCATCGAGTTGTTGCGCTCCAAAGGCGCAATTGTCTCTTACAACGATCCTTACTTTCCCACTGTCGGGCACGGCCGGCACTACGACCTGAACATGGCCAGCGCGCCGATCGACAACCTCGGCCAGTACGATGCTGTCGTGATCGTCACCGACCACTCCAGCTACGACTATCGCGCCATTGTCGCCGAGTCGCAGCTTGTGGTGGACACGCGCAATGCGACCAAGGGAATCGACTCGCCCAAGATTGTGCGGTGCTGAGCGGTCTGGAAGTTGTGAGCGCAGGAGGAATGCTGCAGCTTGCTTTTCGGCGAGACCGCCGTGAGCCTATCGTGGGATGATGGTTGGTTCGCCGATGAGCCCTTTTCTTCCGATCCCGGCTGAGCCGCAACACTTCTCCCTCTGGGAAAGGCTGCTGTTTGCCGCTTTGACCATCGCTTCGGCCGCGCTCTTCTGGCGGCGCTTCGGTCCCATTCTCAATAGAATCCTCCACGCGAAGAAGGACCCTGACTTTCACATCCGTCCCATCGCCAGGCGCATCCGCGACTTTTTCTGGGAGGTCATGCTTCAGGCCAAGGTCATCCGCGAGCGGCCTCTCGCCGGCCTGGCTCACGCCTGCGTCTTCTGGGCCTTCTGCGCTTTTGCCTTGGTCTCGCTGAACCACTGCGCCGCACTCTTCGGCCTCGGCTTTCTCGACCCTGCAAGCCCGATCGGCCGGTTTTATTTCTACTTCGCGGCAGTCTTTGCGCTGGCTTGCGCGGTAGGCATTCTCGGCCTGTTCGTGCGCCGCTTTCTGGTCCGCCCCAAATGGTTCGGCGAGGAACTCTCTTGGGAATCGGGCCTGATTGCGCTGCTGATCTTTGTGTTGATGGTGACCTACCTGGCGGGCTTTTTTGTGGCGGCGGGAAGCCCAACGGCGCACCTGCTGTGGTGGGCGCACACCATCACACTGCTCCTGTTCCTTCCCGTCATTCCTCAAACCAAGCACCTGCATCTGGTGCTGGCGCCGTTCACCGTATTTCTTTCGCGCGGAGGGTTCAGCCGGATTCCGCCGCTGAGCGGCGATGAAGACTTCGGGCTGGTGGCGGGCGCGGACCTGACCCGGCTGGTGAGCCTGCAGGCGTACTCCTGCGTGGAGTGTGGGCGCTGCACCGAACACTGCCCGGCCAACAACACCGGCAAGCTGCTCAACCCCAAGCAGATCGTTCTGGGCCTACGCGGCTATTTGAATGAGTACGGGCCGGCGTCTGAAGCGCCGCTGCTCGGCAAGCACAATGCGCAGGAGGCCGTCTTCCAGTGCACCACCTGCGGGGCCTGCGAGTTCCAGTGCCCGGTGGGCATCGAGCACCTGCCGATGATCGTGGGCCTGCGGCGGGGCGCGGTCAATACCGGCGCCTGGGAGGACGAGCACGGCGCCAAGCTCTTCGTCGCGCTCGAACGCGGCTCGAACGCGCTCGGTCTCAGCTCGGCCGAGCGCGACAAGTTTATTGAAAGGAGCGCTCTGCCCATCTTCGACGGCTCGCAGGAGTACTGTCTGTGGCTGGGCTGTATGGGCAGCTATGATCCGCGCGGTCGCGAGATTGTGCTGGCGCTGGTCCGCGTGCTGAGCCATCTTGGCACGAGCTTCGGCGTGTTGCGTAAAGAGCGTTGCACCGGCGACCCCGTGCGGCGGCTGGGCAACGACCTGCTCTTCCAGCAACTGGCGGAGGCGAACCTGGAGGCATTCGAGCAAAACCGGGTGAAGAAGATCCTGTCGATCTGCCCGCACTGCGTGCGCACCATTCAGGAGGACTGGAAGGAGTTCGGTACGCCGCCGCCGGTCGAGCACCACAGTGAGTTTCTGGCCCGCCACCTCAGCCAACTGCGGGCGCTCCAGACCCCCACTCTGGGGCCTGGGAAAGAAAAGGTTGTCTTCCACGATCCCTGCTACCTGGGCCGCTATCGCGGCGTCTACGATGAGCCGCGCGCTGTGGCCGCGCTAGCCGGAGAACTGATCGAGGCCCCGCGCCACCGCGAGCGGAGTTTCTGCTGCGGAGCCGGCGGCGGCCTCGCCTTTCTCGGCGAAGAAAAGGGCGAGCGCGTGAGCCACGTCCGCGCGGCAGAACTGGCCGCGACCGGCGCGCAGACCGTGGCCGCCGCCTGTCCCTTCTGCAATATCATGTTTCAGGATGCGCTGGCGGCCCAAGGCCAGGGCGCGCCGGAGTTGCTCGACATTGCGCAATTGGCCGCGCGCGGTCTGCCTCGCGGAATTGCCATCTAACCTGAGCAGGAGCTCAAACCATGAAGATCATCGTCGCCATCAAACAAGTTCCCGAGCGCGATGCACCGTTGCGCATCGACGCCGCGGCCCACTGGATCGACGAATCGGGCTTGCAGTACGCGATGAATGAGCCCGACGCCTACGCCCTCGAAGAGGCGCTGCGTCTCAAGGAGTCCGCGGCAGAGAGCGAGGTGGTTGTTGTTAGCGCCGGGCCTGAGCGAGCGGGCACGACCATCCGCGAGGCCCTGGCGAAGGGCGCCGACCGCGCCATTCACCTTGTGTGCGACGATCTCGCGGTCCGCGACGCGCTGGGCGTGGCGCGGCTGCTGGCCTCCGCCATCCGGCCTGAACATCCAGACCTCGTTCTCACCGGTCTGCAATCGGATGACCTGGGCCAGGGACAAACCGGCGTGATCCTCGCCGAGCTGCTCGGCCTGCCGCACGCCTCTCTGATCCTCCAAGTGGAACAGACCGAGGCCGGCCTCAAGGTGAAGCGCGAGCTTGAGGAGGGCTGGTTCCAGTTCATCGAGCTGCCTACGCCGGCTGTGCTCACGATTCAGTCCGGCGGCAACAAGCTGCGCTATGCCACGCTGATGGGCATCAAGCGCGCCAAGACGAAGCCGGTAAGCACGCTCGCCGCCGCTG
>JAKABE010000257.1 GCA_021801945.1 Acidobacteriota bacterium | reverse complement strand
TTTGTTTTGATGGCCGACGGAGATGACTCGCGCGTGTGCCGCCGTTTGGCACGTGCCGTGCACTTATCGGGGCATGGCGCAGGACGAGCCAGCTTACGTTACGAATCACGGTCGAAGAAGGCAAGGAAACAATGGTTTTGAAGTTAGAGGGACGGGTGGCGGGACCATGGGCGGTCGAACTTGGCCGCCTATGGGATCAGACCCTGCCCACCCTGGCTTCGCGGCAGTTATCCCTCGATCTTCGCCAAACCACGTATGCCGATGCCAGCGGAATCCGGATCCTGAGAGCGATCTTCTCGCAAACAGGAGCCGTCATTCTAACTGACACGCCTTGGACACAGTACTTAGCCGAGGAAGTAAAACGCCAAGAGGCGTAGCAGAAAGCAGGGGGTCTGAAAATGCAAATGGCGCATGAGAATGTCAACGCGGCGAGTGTTCCTGTCTATCGCCAGGGCGAATTTTTCACGATGTTATCCGGGCCGGCGCTCAAGGATCTGGAGTTACTGCTGATTCCGGTCTCCTGTCCGGCCCATAAGGTGTTGTTCAGCGAGACACAGCCTTCCGACGGCATCTTCGTGATTGTGCAGGGCGAGGTAAAGCTGTCGATCAACTCTAAGGACGGGCGCCGCCTGAGCTTTCGCATCGCCAAGGCGGGCGAAGTATTGGGGCTTTCCGCGGCGCTCTCTGGCGGTGAGTACGAAATGACCGCGGAGACACTGTATCCAGCCAAGGTGGCGCACGTTTCGCAGTCGGCGTTCCTGCAGTTTATCGCCCGCCATCCGGAAGTCTACCAAGTCGTAGCGCGGGAGATGATTCGCTGCTTCAATACCGCCTGCGAGCAGTTGCGCACCGTGGGCCTGTCCTCGTCCGTGCCGGAGCGCCTGGCGCGGCTGTTGCTTGTGTGGAGTGATCGGGACCAGGAGACCGGGACCGGAACGCGCTGCCGTTTGTCGCTTACACACGAAGAGATTGGGGAATTTATCGGCGCCTCGCGGGAGACGGTGACGCGCACGCTGAGCAACTTCAAGCATCGCCGCCTGGTTGCGCAGCACGGTTGCACGCTGACCATCCCCAGCCGCAATGCGCTGGAGGCGTACGCACAGGGCTAAGTAGGGTTGAGCCGATCGCCGCACGATCCGGTGGGGAAGCTTCGCAGCGGGCGAACGGCCCCTGGGGCAGTTCTTCAGTTCCCATGTACTTGGGCCTCGAATTGTTGAACTGCTTGGGCGGCCGGAGCAATCCGGCCGTCCTTTTTTTTGGTGCGAATTTTAGGAGTGATTGAGTTGAAGCATTGCGCAACGCAAAAACTGTCAGTGCGTCTCTTCCAAGTTCACCTTGCCGCGGAAGCGGCTATAGACAAAGACCACATAAGCGACAGCCAGGGTCATCCCCAAGCTCCACCAGACCAGCCCGACGGCGAGCGTGTGGGGGCCGGAGAGCGCGCGGCTGAGAGTAATGTCATTTGCGGTGCCGGTGGTTGCGGGCAGCAGCGTGGGATAAAGCCCCCAGCAGGCGCCGGCCAGCATGAAGAAGAGATAGAGACACGAGGCCTGGAAGGCTTTGAGGGGCTGCGGCCGCGGCAAGCGGTTATAGAACCAGACGGCGGCCAGCGATGTGAGGACGCCCGCGGGAACGATAAACGTAACCGGATGGTTGAAGTAGTTATCTAGCGTAGCTGAACGCACAGCGATGGTGGCGACGAGGCTGACTGCTGTAAGCGCAGCCACCAGCACCCAGAGCAGGATTGCGAACTTGCGTGCACGCTGTTCGAGTGCTCCAGAGGTTTTCAGCGTAAGCCACAGTGCGCCGTGCAAGGCGAGCGCGGCCAGCGCCAGCACTCCGCCGATGACGGTATACCAGTCCAGAATGCCGGGATAGGTGCCGGGCAGCCAATTAGTCCACAGGGGCAGAAAGAAGTAGCCATCCGGTTGAAGCGGCACACCGCGCAGGACATTGGCCAGGGCCGCGCCGTAAAAAACGGCGAGTAGCGCGCTAGCCCAGGCGAAGAGGCCGTCGAGCAGCGCGCGCCACACGCCCATGTCCAGGTGATTGCGCAGTTCCAGACTGACGCCGCGCAGGATCAAGAGCCAGAGCACGATCATGAGCGGGAGATAGAAGCCGCTGAAGGCCGAGGCGTAAAGCAGCGGAAAGGCGAAGTAGAGCGTGCCGCCGCCGGCCAGCAGCCAGACCTCATTGCCATCCCACACGGGACCGATGGAGGCCAAAGCTGTGCGGCGATCCGGCTCATTGCGCGCAAGAATGAGCAACAGCGCGCCCACGCCCAGGTCGAAGCCGTCGAGGACGACGTAAGCAACGATCATTACTGCAACCAGCCAGAACCAGATCAAACCCATCATGACGAAACTCCTCAAAATGCGGTTCCTAGCTCTTGGTTCATAGTCTCCGGTGCGGGGAGTAATCGGGCCAGTCGAAGCCCGGAACGGCAGCCTGCGAGCTAAGAACTGTGAACTGACTTCTGTGTGCCGTGCTCCGGCCCGGCCGCGATCTCGCGGTAGATCAAAACCGTGAACAGCAGGCCAAGCAGTGCGTAAAGGCCCATGAAACCGAGCAGTGTAAATAATCCGTTGCCGGCCGAAACAGTGCTTGAGTAGCCCGCGCTGGTGCGCATCAGGCCGTAGATGAGCCAGGGCTGGCGGCCCAGCTCGGCAGTCATCCAACCGGCGGTGTTGGCGATGTAAGGCAGCGGGAAGCTGAGCAGAAGCGCCCACAGCGCCCAGCGCGCTGAATAGAGCCGCCCGCGCCACAACAAAAACGCCGCCACCCCCATGAGCACCAGGAACCATGTCCCCAGGCCGGCCATGATGTGATAGGCGTAAAAGAGCAGAGGCAGCGCGGTGGGCCAGTCATTGCGCGGAAACTGGTCGAGGCCTTTCACTTCGGCTCTGGTCGTTCCATAGATGAGGTAGCTGAGCACATCGTTGACGGCGATCGGGTTGTCGATCTGACCCGTTTGTTCGTTGGGCTGGCCGAGCAGGACGATGGGTGCTCCGGCGGTCGACTTGAAGAGGCCCTCCATGGCCGCGATGGCGGCGGGCTGATTGCGGGCCACATACTTGCCGGCCGCGTCGCCGGTGGGAAATACGACTAGGAGCGACGCAATGATGCCCGCCGTCACGCCCACCTTCAGAAAGATGTGCGCATAGCTTCGCTGACGCCCTTCGAGCAGATAATAGGCGCCCACGGCAGCCATTACAAAGGCGCCGGTGACCACCGCTCCGGTCATGTTATGCGCATACTGGAGAAGCGCCCAGGGGTTGAGCAGTAAACGCCAAAAGCTGACCACCTCGAACTGTCCGTTGGGCAGATGCGCGTAGGCCACCGGATGCTGCATCCAGGCGTCGGTGACGATGATGAAGAAGCCCGAGATCCACGAACCCACGAAGACCATCACCGCCGAGAACCAGTGCATGAGCCGCGAAATGCGCTTCTCGCCGTAAAGGAAAAGACCCAGAAAGGCCGACTCCAAGAAGAAGCTGAAGACTCCTTCCATGGCCAGCGGCTGGCCGATGACACCGCCCGAGAGCTGCGAAAAGCGCGCCCAGTTGGTGCCGAACTCAAACTCCATGGGAATGCCCGTGACCACGCCAAAGACGAAGTTGATGGCGAAGATGCGGCCCCAGAAGCGCGCGGCCCCATCCCACTCCTCATTGCCCGTTCGCAGGGCCACGGTCTTGAGCACCACGATCAAAAGGCCCAACCCCATCGTGAGCTGCGGAAACAGATAGTGGAAGGTGACAGTGAAGGCAAACTGCAGGCGATCGATCAATTCGCTGCTCATGCAAAGACTCCTTCTGCAGAGCGCGCCCATCTTGCGAATGGGCGAACGACGCTGAATGTGAGCTCCTGATAGGAGCAGGAGCTACACGCCTGAAATGGGCGGGCCGTGTGACTATGCAACCTTCAGTACGGCCAGGATGGCGTATTTGTGTGATCCAGATCACATCTCAGCGAAAAACATAGAGGTGATTTAAATCACTTGCAACAGAGGGCCATCGCTTTGATTCTAAGTGTGAAGGGGGGATTCGCGGCGAGGGCGCAGGTTTTTTCTTTTGGCGCGGGGATGGCGCTTCTCCAATTTTGTCCGAGTGGCATGCGGAGTATCCGCCCGCGTGGGTCGTCTTCTTGAGGGAGACGGCCGCTGTCGGCATGAGCTTCGTTTTACCCTCATAAATGAAACGCTGAGAGCCGGGATGACCGCTTTCATTGGATGATGTCAAAGATGCGGATTGCGATAATCGGGGGGGGGATTGCCGGGCTGGCGGCTGCCTATGAGGTGGAAAGGGCGCGCGCGGCGGGCGCCGCGGCCGAGTACACGCTCTTTGAGGCGGACGAGCGCTTAGGCGGCTCGCTGGCCTCGGAGATCGTGGATGGCTCGGTGTTGGAGCGCGGACCCGATTCGTTCCTCACCGAAAAGCGTGCGGGCATCGATCTCTGCCGCGAGTTGGGCTTGAACGGGGAGTTGCTGCCCTCCAACGACGCGGCGCGCAAGACCTACATTGTGGTGCGCAATCGCCTCGTGGCTTTGCCCGACGGGCTGATGTTCCTGGTGCCCACCAAGCTGGTTCCAACGGCGTTCACGCGCCTGTTCAGCTTTTCCACCAAGGCGCGCATGGCGATGGAGCTGCTGCATCCGCCGCGCCAAGATCATCGAGGCGATGAGACCGTGGCGGCGCTGGTGGAGCGGCACTTTGGCCGCGAGGCCGTGGAGCGGCTGGCCGATCCGCTGCTGAGTGGGATCTATGGCGGCGACGCCGCACAACTAAGCGCGCGCGCGGTACTTCCGCGGCTGGTGGAAATGGAAGCCGAATACGGATCGCTGACGCGGGGCATGTTGGCGGCGCACCGGCGGATGAGGGTAAGAGCGAGGACCGCGGTCCCGGCCGGAAAGAGCAACGGCGGTTCGGCGCCGCAGCCTATCTTTACGGCTTTGCGCGGTGGGATGCAGCAGTTGGTCGACGCGCTCACGGCGAAGCTCGATCCCAAGGCTGTGCGCTTGGCCACGCCGGTCTGCGCCATCAGGAAGACGGCTGAGGGTTGGACGGTCGAAGCCGGGGGCACCACGGACAGGTCTTCGTCCGTGGCGTGGAAAGCCGGCGCCGCGGCCTACGATGGCGTGGTGATGGCGCTGCCGGCCTGGGCCGCGAGCGTGCTCTTGGGCCCCGTCGACAAGAACCTGGGCGAGGAGTTGAGCGCGATTCCCTATTCGTCGTCGATCACCGTGAACCTGATCTACGACGAGGCACGGCTGGGGCCGCTGCCGGAGGGCTTCGGGTTCCTGGTTCCGGCCGTGGAGGGCCGCGCTCTATTGGCCTGCACCTTCGTGCATCGCAAGTTTCTGGGCCGCACGCGGCCGGGCAAGGCTGTCTTC
>JAKABE010000256.1 GCA_021801945.1 Acidobacteriota bacterium | reverse complement strand
CTCATCGAGCGCCATGGGAAAATTCCCCCGCGCGCCGTCTGGCCTCCAGCTTGTCACCACCTTTGATTTGGCTCGGTCGATCACGTCCAGCCGGCGCGCGTTGGGCAGGTTCACGAACATCAGCGGTCCATTCGCTTCAAGCTGAAACGACTCGGGATGCACATCCAGCTTTACGTCTGCGATTCTGTCGCCCTTCGCATCGAAGGTGGCGATGCCGCCGCTGCCGTATCCCACCAGCACCTGGTCCCTCGCCGGGTCGAGCCGAACATTATCGGCGTCTCTTCCCAAAGCGATCGACCGCAGCAGCAGATAGGTCCGCGCGTTGAAGATCCGCACCGTGCCGTCGCCCCCATTTGCGACCCACAGCCGGCCGGCCTTCGCGTCGTAGAGAACTCCCTGCGGCTCGTCGAGCCCGCCGATCGTCTTCAGCACTCTGCCGTTAGCCAGATCCACCACCTCGACCGTGTTGTTGCCCAGCGCGGAGACAAAGAGGCGGCTGTCCGCGGCATCAAACGCCATGTGGTCGATCCGTCCCTTGACGCCGGGCAACGGGATCGTCTTTTCCAGAACGAATGGCGGGTTGGATTGAGCGCAGGCGAGCGCGCCCGCAGACACGAAAATCGCCAATGCCCATGCGGGCGCAAGCCTCCCGGCCGGGGCGAATGACCGCGTAAACCGTTTGCACAATCTTTGGCCGGCCGCCGCATCTGGATCCAGGGCTCGGCTCGCTCGTTTCGTCCTCATGGGTATTATCCTTTTCCCGCCGCGCATCTTCTTCGCTTCCAGGGTCTGCAATCTCCAGCGCGCAACATTTATGCTATCTCCAATGCGCCGGAAGTCCACCCACCCCGCACCTTCCGCTGATCCCGAAATGCAAAGCGTTCTCGCCGAGCTCTCCGCGCGCGAGCCGATCTTTCACCGGGCCGAATTCGGAACCACGCGCGCCGACTTTGAACGAATCACGGCTGAAGACTTCTGGGAGACCGGCGCATCCGGCAGCATTTATTCCCGGCAGTTTGTGCTCGACGAACTGGAGAAGCGTTTCTCGTCTCTGCACGAGGATATTTGGCAGACCAGCAACTTTGCGTGCCGCCGTCTTGCGCGTGACGTCTATCTCCTCACTTACACCCTGCTCCAAAACCAAGCGCGCCTCACCCGGCGGGCCACCATCTGGCGGAAATCGCCAGATGGCTGGAAGATCGTCTACCACCAGGGAACCATCGTGCAGAATCCTTGAGAGCGGCTCAGTTCTTCACCACGGCTAGCGCAAAGCCGTCGTAGCCCTTGACGCCTACATTCTGCAGCGCGGTGGCGCTCAGGCGGGGCTCGGCAGCCATCAGATCGAACATGCGCCGTGTGCCGGTGACGTCGGGATCGGTACTGGCTGCGTCGGCGACCTTGCCCTGGCGGACGACGTTATCCACGACAATCACGGTTCCGGGCCGGGAAAGCTTCAACGCCCATTCGAGATACTGCGGGTTGCTGGGCTTGTCGGCGTCAATAAAGATCAGATCGAAGGGCGCGGAGGAGACGAGCCCGGGCAGGGAGTCGATGGCGCGGCCGATGCGGATTTCGACGCGGTCGAGGAGACCTGCGTTGGCGAGGTTTTTGCGGGCCACCTCGGCGTGGCGGGGCTCAAACTCGAGCGAGACGATGCGGCCATCCTGAGGAAGTGCGCTGGCCATCCACAGGGTCGAGTAGCCGCCCAGAAGGCCGATTTCGAGGATGCGGCGAGGCTGCACGATCTGGACCAGGACATGCAGGAACTTGCCTTGCAGCTTGGAGACCTCGATGGCTGGAAGGCCGGCTTCGCGATTGGCGCTCAGCGCTTGGGCCAGGTATCCATCGAGCGGGGTCAGAAGATCGCCGAAGTAGCGATCCACCTCCGTCCAGACATTCTGCATAGTATCTTCGCTATGTGGCATCTACTTTTCTCTCGCGATCACAAAATCCGGCACCCAGAGCAGGGCACGCTTAAACTCAGAATCGGCCAACGCGGCCAGAGCGTGGCGGGCTTGCTCGGCATAGCGGTCGGCGGCGGCCATGGCGTACTCGACCGAGCCATTGCGTCCTAGAATTTCGCGGATCTGCTGGCGGCTGACGTTCTCAAAGCTGCGGTCGTTCAAGACACGCTGGATGGCTTTGCGGTCGGAGGCGGTGCCGTGATCGCAGGAGTGAATTACAGCCAACGTGGCCTTGCCTTCGCGCAGGTCGCTGGCCACGGGCTTGCCCAGAACTTCTTCGGTGGCCGTCAGGTCGAGCACGTCGTCGACGATCTGGAAGGCCAAACCCACTGCGCGGCCAAAGGCGGCAAAACTCGCTTCCTCGGTTTCACTAGCCTCAGCCAGCGCCGCGCCCAAGCGCATGGAGACCGAGAAGAGGCAGGCGGTCTTGCGGAAGATCAGGTCGTAATACTCGGCCTCGGAGACGGTTTTGCCAAGCTTTTGAATCTGCAACAACTCGCCCTCGACCATCTGCTGGGTGAGCCCGACGAGCAGATCGAGAATGCGCAGGTTTCTCTCTTCAAGCGCGACCTTGAATGCCTGCATGTAAAGCCAGTCGCCGGCCAGCACGCATTTCTCGTTGCCCCAGGTGGTGTTGGCCGAAGGCCGGCCGCGGCGGGTGTTGGCACCGTCGATAATGTCGTCGTGGACGAGGGTCGCGGTGTGCACCATCTCCACTACCGCGCCCAAGCGGATGGAACCCTGGCCATCGTAGCCCAGCTGGTGCGCGGCCAGCAGGAGCAGAGAGGGACGAATGCGTTTGCCTCCACCCTCGCGCAGGTATTCGGCGATCTCGGTGATGGTGCTGACGCCGGAGGCTGCGTCGCGGCCCAGTTCCTGCTCCACCGCAACCAAGTCTTCGCGCAGCAGCTCAAAGACCTCCCTCGCCGACGCTATGGCTGATGTGCTCAATGTTCTCCGATACCTGCGCTTTTGTTTTCTATCCTGTTCAACTGCGCCCCGCGCCGTCGGGGCTCCGCCACCTATCCGCCTTTGTGGCTGAGGTGGCGATGCTTCAGCCGCTCAGTTGGTGCGGTAGTTCGTAAACTGCAAATCCAGGCCCAAATCCCTGGCCCTGAGCATGGCAATAATCGACTGCAATTCGTCGCGGTCCTTGCTGGCTACGCGCACTACATCGCCCTGGATGCTGGCCTGCGCCTTCTTTTTTGCGTCCTTGATGAGGCGCACGATCTCCTTGGCCTTCTCAATTGGAATCCCCTGTTGCAGGCTGATCTTCTGGCGCACGCTCTTGCCGGCGGCGGGTTCGACCTTACCGTAGGTCAGGTTCTTGAGCGAGACGCCGCGCTTGACCAGCTTCTGGCTGAGAATGTCCTTGACTGCTTCCAGCTTATACTCATCGGCCGAGGCCAGTTGAATGCTGTCACTGCCTTCGAAGTTGACCTCGGAGTGGGAGTTCTTCAGGTCGAAGCGCTGGTGAATCTCCTTGAGCGCCTGATCGATGGCGTTGCGGACCTCCTGTATGTCCACCTTGCTAACGATGTCGAACGAATTGTCTTGCGCCATGGCTTCCAATCCTTAAACGAGCGGCAAAGGCCGCAGTGCACGGCATGCGCCGTGCCTCTATCAGTTTCCCACGTCCGGCCCAAGCTGAAAAAGCTGGAAAAAGTTTTTCGTGGTGCCGGCGGCAATCGCGTCCGGTTCGACGCCGCGCAGCCCGGCCAGGACCTCGGCCGTGTGCGAGACGAATGCCGGCTCGTTGCGTTGGCCGCGGTGAGGTGCGGGAGCCAGCCAGGGAGCGTCGGTCTCCACCAGAACGACGTCCAGCGGCAGGCGGACGGCCACGTCGCGCAGAGGCTGGGCCTTGGGGTAGGTGAGATTGCCGGCAAAAGAGATAAGGAAGCCCATCTCCAGAGCACGCCGCGCCTGGTCCCATCCGGCGCCGAAGCAGTGCATGATGCCGCCCAGGCCGGTGCGCCGCCAATGCTCATCCAGAACCGGGAATAGATCGTCCCATGCGTCGGCGGATTCGTTTCTGCCCCGGCAGTGAATGAGGATGGGCCGTTTACGCGCGGCGGCCACCTCAAGCTGGCGTATGAGCCCCTTCCGCTGCACATCGTGGGGCGCGCCCTCGTGATAGTAGTCCAGGCCGATCTCACCGCAGGCGATGACCTCCGGCTCGGCGAGCAGCCCGTCCAGCTTGGCCAGGACGGCGTTGTCGATTTCGGTTGTGTTGTGGGGATAGACGCCGGCGCTGGCATAGAGCTTGGGCAATGCGGCTTCACTCTCCCGACGTGCGTTGAACTGGCGACAAATCTCCAGTGCTTGATGCATCTCGGCCGGGCCCTCGCCGATGCCGATGGAGAGCACCGCGCCTACACCGGCCTCTGCGGCGCGGGCCAGCAACTCTTCGCGGTCGGCGGCGTAGCGCGGGCTGTCGAGGTGCGCGTGGGAATCGATGAGCAAAAAGAACTCTCCGTCACATGGGCCAAAGCTTCATGATGTGCCGCAAGAACTTGGCCCGTCTGTGCAGCTACTTCAGCCGCGCACCGAGTGGGACCTCTTCCAGAAAGCCGGCCAGGACCGGAGCACCGTCGGGCAGGGAGGCAGCCAGCAGCATGCCGTTCGACTCCAGGCCGCGCATCTTGCGCGGGGCCAGGTTGGCGACCACCACAATCTTGCGGCCGATGAGCTTTTCGGGCTCGTAATACTGGGCGATGCCGGCCAGGATCTGGCGTTTCTCGTAGCCAAGATCGACCTCCAGGCGCAGCAGCTTGTCGGCCTTGGGGACGCGTTCGGCCACGAGAACCTGGGCGACGCGGAGATCGACTTTGGTGAGGTCGTCGATGGTGATCTGCGGCGGCCCGGCCAACGGTTGCTCCTGGGCCTGCGGCGAGGCGGAGGGCGGCGCCGATGCAGGCGCTGGGGCAGCTTGTGGCGCGGCTGGCGCGCTTTGCGCAGCCGGAGCCGGCGCCGACACGGAGGGCGATGGTTTCTTCGCTGCTGCTGGAGCCATGGGCTCAACAGCTTTGGCCGGAGCCGCGGAGGAAGCTGCGGTTGTCTTTTCGGTGGCGGCGACGGCGGCTGGAGTCTTGGGCGCGCTTTCCGGCCCGCCGGCGGCTTCGATGGCGCTATGGTTGTTCTGATCTTCAAGGTCCTGCATACGTTCGATTGCGTCCTTTTCGGCACGGGGAAACAGAGGCGCGGGCTCGCCAAACTTCGTGCCCGCTTTCAATCCGCCCCACGCTAGGTTCTTCAAAAATCCCTGCTTTGCTGCATCCGAGATCTCACCCAACCCAAGCTGTCGCCAAACCTTGGCGGCGGCATCGGGCAGGATGGGATAGACGAGTGCAGTGATGATGCGGATGGCTTCGGCGGCGTTCGAGAGAACGCGGGCTTGAATCGCTCTGTGGTCCTCGTCACTGCGGTCG
>JAKABE010000255.1 GCA_021801945.1 Acidobacteriota bacterium | reverse complement strand
CACGTCCATCGGCGGCACCGTGGGCTGGTTCGGGCCGATGCTCCAGCCGGCGCGCGGTCATCTTCGGATTCTGAGATTCGCGCTGTCAATCTCGCTTGCATGGCGAGGCGCACGCGGCATTTGCGGCCGTTCCTTCCCCGTCGCGGGGCAGCTCGGCCGGAAAACAGCTCCCATCCTGTATCGCGGATCACAGCAGGTCACACCGTGAGAAGCCAAGAATAGCCCACGCAAGGATGGGATGTTCTCGCCGGGAGATTCCGTCCGCACGCAGAGGTGTGGGCGCCGGACCGAGATCCCCGGGAACGCAAGGAGATGCTGACCATGGCGGCAAAAGCATTGCTCACCTCTGAACCGATGACCGATGACCAGCGGAAACAACTCACCCGGCTCGCGGAAGAGGCGATGGCGCAAGCCCTCAGAGTGGTCAATCCGAGTCATCTGGGGGCGCAGCGCGTCCACTTGCACGGAAACGACGTGGTGCACGCAATCGTCGACAAGGTGCGCGAACTCGCGAGTTCTGACAAGTTTCAGGACGAAGAGATCGTGTCGAATTGCGGTTATGCATCCGGATATTGCATACCGAGGGCTATCGCCGAGCAGATCGGTCTCCTGCGGCAGATCTTCCCGGATGTCGGGCTCGCGGACGAGAGGCTCGCGAATCGGCCGCTCCCCGATGGCGCTGAAGGGTGGTTCGCCATCCCGCGCTGGGAATCCATCGCCCCGACCTATGGCGCTGCGGTCGAGAAGGTCCTTGCGGAACTTTCGATGCGGTGCGGCGGCAGGCTTTTTAATTACCGCGAAGGAAAGCTCGGCGAGCGCTACTTGAGGCAGGCGGCGGCGACGCAGCAAGCGTTCCTGACCTTCGGCGCCCAGCAGCCGGGCAATGACATCCTGATTGTAGCGGCCCAGTTTGGCATGATGCATCGCGGCCGCTCCGTCCGCCGCGCTCTCGAATTGATGGGCATCGACGAGTTCGGTCTGGGTGCGTTCGCGACCGGGATCATGCTCCTCACCCACCCCGGGCGCTTGCAACATTTTGACGACCTCTGGATCGATTGCGCCGGGGACGAATACTCTGCGGATGCTGACGGCCGGTTCGAGAACACGCCGTACTTCGGGTTCTACGGCGGCTGGTTGAAGTTCGACACCGGCTGGTCCGACGATGCGAACGACTGCTACGGCTCCGCCTCCGGCTTTTCTCTGCAAGGGCATTAAGACTGCCTTTCTTGACGATCTCTCCTTCTCAATCCATCTGTGACCGGCATCACGCCCAGGTTGCGCATGCCAAAACTATCCTTCCGGTGCCAGTCGGCTGAGGTATGCATGGGTGCCAGCGAGCGATTCGCAAATCGCGAAGTGCTCTCAATTCCGGCATCGCAATCCTGCGCCTGGAGGAGATTGGATGGCAAAGCCTGACGAGATTCGGAGCATCCAGAGAATCGCATGGCAGCTCAGGGCTGACGTCGTGCGGATGATCGGTGTTGGCAAGGCCGGTCACCTCGGCGGGTCGTGTTCCCTGGCCGAAATTGTGGCGGCGCTCTATTTCGCAAAGATGCGCTTCGATCCCAAATCGCCGAAGGATCCCAGCCGCGACCGATTTCTCCTTAGCAAGGGACATTCGGTCCTCATTCAATACGCGGCGTTGACCGAACTGGGCGTGATTCCAAGGGATGAGTTGGCCAAGTTGAAAACCCTCGCGGGCAAATTGCAGGGGCATCCCGACATGATGACCCCGGGCATGGAGGCGGTCACCGGCTCCCTCGGACAGGGCCTCTCCATCGCCGTGGGCATGGCCCTTGCCCTGCGCCTCGCGAAGACCCCATCGCGGGTTTACGTCATCGTCGGCGACGGCGAGCTCGCCGAGGGACAGCTCTGGGAAGCGGCCATGGCCGCCTCGCGCTACAAGCTGGATTCCATCACCGCCATCCTGGATCGCAACCACATCCAGGCCACCGGCCCCACGCGCGAGATCTTCGACATTCCCAACATCGAGGACAAATGGCGGGCCTTCGGGTGGAACGTCTTGGGCGTCAACGGCCACGACGTGGGCGCGGTCCTCGATGTGCTGGGCCAAGCCGCCGCATTCCAGGGCGCACCTACTCTCATCGTGGCGGAAACGGTGAAAGGCAAGGGCGTCTCCTTCGCCGAGAATACGGCGGCTTTCCACAACGGCGTCATGAACCAGGAGCAATACGATCAAGCGCTTCTGGAAATCGAAGAATCCAGAAGGATGTACGAATGACTTCGCCAAACTTGAGAAGCGCATATGGAGCCAGCCTGGTGCGCCTGGGCAAACAGGACGCGCGCGTTGTTGCCCTGGAGGCGGACCTCGGCAAATCCACGCAATCTGCCTTGTTCCAGGCGGAGTTTCCCGACCGCTATTTCCAGATGGGCATCGCGGAACAGAACATGGCTTCGACCGCCGCGGGGTTCGCTCTCACTGGAATGATCCCCTTCATCCATTCTTTTGCTGTGTTCGCCTCGGGAAGAGACTACGATCAACTCCGCAATTCCGTCTGCATCCCCAATCTGCCCGTGCGCATCTGCGGGTCCAGCGCCGGCCTCTCCGACTTTGGCGACGGCAAAACCCATCAGGGCGTCGAGGACGTCGCTCTCATGCGGGCGCTGCCCAACATGACCGTGGTCTGCCCGGCCGATTCCATCGAGGTTGAAAAGATCATGGACTGCGTCCTCGATTGGAAAGGACCGGTCTACATCCGCATCAACCGCAACGATCTTCCCTTCGTCTATCCCGCAGACGAGCCTTACTCCATCGGCAAAATCACCCAGCTCCGGGACGGCAGCCATGTCGCGATCTTCGCCTCGGGGATGATGGTCTCGCGGGCCCTCGAGTCCGCGGAGGCGCTGGAAGCGGAAGGAATTTCAACGCGGGTCCTGGATGTGGCCACCATCAAGCCCCTGGATCGCGCCGCGGTGATCCGCTATGCCGCCGGGGTCGACGCCATCGTAACCGCCGAAGAGCATTCCATCATTGGCGGCCTCGGTTCCGCCGTGGTCGAGGCGCTGCGCGGAGTCGCTCATGCCCCCGTCGAGTTCGTAGGCGTCCCGGACAGCTTCGGTCTGTCGGCGGAGAATTATCACGATCTGCTCGCGCATTTCGGGCTCACCTCGGACGCCGTCGCCAGCGCGGTGAGAACGCTTTTATGAGAAAATCGGAGAGGAACATCGGCGTCGTCGCATTGGCCTGCCGCTGGATCCGCAGAGGAGGCGCGCAATGACCGCGCCGCGCCTTGCGGGGAAAATCGCGCTCATCACCGGGGCCGCGGGCGGAATCGGCGCCGAGACGGCCCGCAGGTTCCGCGAGGAAGGCGCTTCGGTCTTCCTCTCCGATACGAACTGCATCGAGGGGGAAAAGACGGCCTCGTCCATCGGGGCACTCTTCCTCGCGCACGACGTTGCCTCCGAGGAAAGCTGGAAGTCCGTCCTCTCCATCGTGCTGCGGCGGGCAGGCCGCCTCGACGTGCTCGTCAACAACGCCGGCATCAACATCCGCAAAAATATCGAGGAGATGGACGTCGAGTCTCTCGACGCCATGCTGGCGGTGAACGTCAAGGGGCCCTTTCTCGGAATCAAGCACTCCCTGCCCATCATGAGGAGCGGCGGCGGAGGAGTCATTCTGAACATGTCGTCGATCTGCGGCCTGGTGGGCCACAAGTACACCAACGAAACTTATACGATGTCCAAGGGTGCCCTTGCCCTGCTTACCAAATCCGTGGCCGTCCGGTACGCCAGGGACAATATCCGCTGCAACTCCATCCATCCCAGCACCGTGGACACCGCCTTGGTGCAGGTCCTGTTCAAGGATCCCGCGCGCAAGGCAGAGCGGCTCGGCGAAGTGCCTCTTGGCCGGCTCGCCACCACGGCCGATGTCGCCAATGCCCTCGTCTATCTGGCGAGCGACGAAGCCGCATTCATCAACGGTGTAGCGTTTCCGGTCGACGGGGGACTCACGGCGGCGTAAGCTGCTCTGTCTTTCGCGCCGCGAAGGCCATTCGCGTCCCGCGGCGCCGTTCCCCGCCGCTTCCCATCTCCTGCTCTCGATCGACCCCCATCGGGGGACTGCGATGGGGCTCCCCAGGCCCCATGCGTGAAGTAGAAAATTCCGAGCCCGGCAAAATTTTCACAGTAACCAAGAGTGCAAGCAGGCCTATAGGGGGCTGGTTTTCCACAGGATCGGCTCGGGCCGCCTTTCTTTTTCAATGACATAGGAATCGCTGAGGCATCCCGCGCCGTTTGGCGCCCGGCTTGCCTTAGGTAAAGGCGAGCAGGCACCGGGCCGTGATTAGGGTTCCAGCGCCTGGAGAGGATGTCTATGAGAATAAGTCGCCGTCTTCCCGAGTTGATCTTCCGCCAGGCAGGGATGGTGATTTTGGCTTCGGCGATCACCCTGCCGGTTTGGGCGCAGCAGCCCTCGGCGCAAGCTCCGCCGGCCACCGTGGACCAGAATGTTCCCGCGGCGCAGTCACAGGACCCAAGCACGAATTCGACCACGCAGATGAAGCCGGCCAAAGAAGGCTTCTGGGGCCGGATCAATCCGCTGGCCCGCAAAAAGTGGGTGAAGAAGCAAATTAGCCCGATCAACGACCGGTTGAGCGAACTGGACCAGGTAAACGCGCGCAACGCGCAGCAGATCGAGGATGTGGACCAGCGGGCGCAGGCCGGCATCCAGAAGGCGCAGTCAACGGCCGACTCGGCCACTCAGGCGGCGGCCGCGGCCGGGCAGCAGGCGCAGAGTGCCAACCAGGCGGCTCAGCAGGCCTCCAACCACGTGAGCCAGATCGGAACTACGGTGAACGGCCTGGATCAGTATCGCCAGGTTACGGACTTTGAAGTCACCTTCCGCCCTGGCACCACGACGATGACCCCCGACTCCAAGCAGAAGCTCGACCAGCTTGCTTCGAGTCTGACCGGCCGGGAAGGCTACATCCTGGAGATGGATGCGCAGGCGCCGGGCAACGGCAGCGTGGGCATCCAGAACTCCGAGCGGCTGGCGCAAGCGGTCAAGCGCTATCTCGTCACCGATCACCAGATTCCCATCTACCGCATGCACTCGGTTGCGCTCGGCAACATGCAGGTGGCCTCGAACGCCAGTGAGCCCAGTGGACAACCGGCGCGGGTCAGAACGCGGACCGTGCACATCCGGTTGATGGAAAACAGCTTGGCGGCCCAAGGAGAGGCGTCACCCCAAGGCGCCACTCCTTCGACCGGCACAGTACAGCCGTAAAATCGCGGCCATCCTCCCCCCGAGAGGCTGTGTACCCGTGCCGACGGCCACCCCGCCGTGAGGCCGCCAACCAAGCTCTCGCAACGCGAGAGAACCAAGGCAACTTGGCCCCCGTGAATAACGGGGGCCGTTTTTTCTTAGCCGAAGCCAATCGGCTT
>JAKABE010000254.1 GCA_021801945.1 Acidobacteriota bacterium | reverse complement strand
TCAGCCGCGGCGGAGTTCGGCGCCGGCTTCCACGTCCACACCGCTGAGGCAGTGGCCGACGTAGAGCAATGCCTGCGCGAATACGGCAAGCGCGTCGTGGTGCGCTGGCGCGATGCGGGCATTCTCGGCGTCAAGACGCTCGCCGCGCATTGCGTCCACGTTGACGACCGCGAGATTGATCTCTTACGCGACAGCCAGACCAACGTCGTGCACAACCCGCAATCGAACATGGGCAACGCGGTGGGCTGCGCTTCGGTTTTGGAGATGCTGCGCCGCGGCGTGCGCGTGGGCCTGGGCACAGACGGCTACACCGCCGATCTATTCGAGTCCATGAAAGCCGCCAACCTGCTCCACAAGCATCAATCCGGCGATCCATCCGCGGCCTGGGCTGAGCCGCCGCGGATGCTCTTCAGCGAGAATGCGGCCATCGCCACCGAGCGCTTCGGCAGAGCCATCGGCAAGCTGGCTCCCGGCGCACATGCTGACGTCATCGTCGTGGACTACGATCCGCCCACCCCGATGAACGCGGCGAACGCCGCCGCTCACATCCACTTTGGCTTCACAGGGCGCTCCGTCGTGGCCACCATCGCCGCCGGGCGCGTGCTCATGGAAGACGGCAAGCTTCAAGCTATCGACGAAGAAGAGGTAATGGCCAAAGCCCGAGCCGCCGCAGCGGAGATGTGGAAGCGCTTCTGATCGGAAACCAGCCGCGCCGTCTCTCCATCGGCCCGCGTGCAAGCCTGGACAGTCTCCTCGCTTCACAGGCTGCGGAGATGCTCCATGTTCAGACGCCCCCATCCGCACATCGCAGAGACCGTACCGGCAGAAGGGGCTATTTGCGCTTCCCAGCAGATCGTGCCGGCGTGCGAGCAGCAGTTCTCCTGCCGGCAGAAGCAGGCGCGGCCGCCGGCCTCTCCGGCTGGGGAGCAAAGTAGCGCGCGCGTTCCGGATCGCTTTCGCCCAGAACGTGAAGCCGCATGAAATTGGTGGCGCCGGACTTGGTGGTGGTGCCGGCCACGATGGCGATCACCTCGCGAGGCCGGACGTAGCCGTCCCGTTCGAGGAGGGCTTCGGCGCATTCAATCAACGCATCGGTGGTGTGCACCTTGCGGCAGTGGACCGGAGTGGTGCCCCACAGCAGATTGAGCCGATTCACGGTAACCGCGCTGGGGCTCAGCACGAAGATGGGCACCGAGGGATGGTATTTGGCGAGATGGCGGGCCGTAAAACCCGATTCCGTAAACACCGCGATACCCCGCAGGTCGAAATCGTCGGAGGCGTGGGCAGCGGCCTCGCAGACGGTTTCGGCAATCGACAGTCCGCTGTGCTGCTCCTCGGGCTTGAAACGCTGCACCAGCTTGGTGTGCCGCTCGGCTTCGCTGACGATACGCGCCATCATGGCCACGGTCTCCACCGGATACTTGCCGACCGCCGACTCCCCGGAGAGCATCACGGCATCCGTGCCGTCGAATACGGCGTTCGCCACGTCGGAGACCTCGGCGCGCGTGGGGCGCGGGTTTTCGATCATCGATTCCAGCATCTGCGTCGCGGTAATCACCGGCTTGGAGTACTCGGCCGCGCGGCGGATCACCAGCTTCTGGATGGCAGGCACATTTTCGAGAGGCACCTCCACGCCCAGATCTCCGCGCGCCACCATGATGCCGTCTGAAACCTCAAGAATGCTGTCGAGATGTTCCACCGCCTGCGGCTTTTCCAGCTTGGCGATGATCCAGGTTTCGCCGCCGTAGGCGGCCACGCGGTTGCGCACCAGGGTTACGTCTTCCGCCGTGCGCACAAAGGACACGGCAATAGCATCCAGTCCGCTCTTGATTGCGAATTCAAGGTCCACGGAATCTTTTTCCGTGAGCGAGGGAGTGCGCACCAGCACGCCGGGCAAATTAATGCCCTTGTTTTCGCCCAGCATGCCGCCGTTGACGATCTCGCAGACCACGTCGGCGCCGTCCACCTGTTCGACGCGCAGCTCGATCAGACCGTCGGAGAGCAGAATGCGCGAGCCTTGTTCTACGTTTTCGGCCAGCGTCTGAAAAGTGGTGCCGACCAGTGCCGCCGATCCCTGAACTTCGCGCGGCGTGATCGTCAGCCGGTGTCCGGCCTTCAACAAAACTGGCTGATGATCTTTGAGAAGCGCCGTGCGGATCTTGGGCCCTTGCAAATCGCCCAGAATACACAATGGCTTACTCTCTTCCCGGCTTACCCTGCGGATCTTTTCGATCACCGCCCGCTTGCTCTCGTGGGAACCGTGGGAAAAATTCAGCCGGAAGACATCCACGCCGGCGCGCACCATATCGCGGATCACGGGCTCGGTGTTGGAGGCTGGACCGAGCGTAGCGACGATCTTCGCACGGCGTTGGAATGGGATCTGACTCAGGTTCGGTGCGGCAAACGACATGAAGAATTACTCCGTGGCGGATTGTGTGGGGCTTCCAGAATCGACCTGCCTGGTTTGAGCGCGTACCCGTCAACGCGGATCGCGTCCCGTCCTGTTCGCGAGGATCGGGGAGCTTCGCCCCAGCGGCGAAGATCTCCTGCTGCGGGTCCAGAGACTGGGAGTTTCGGTTCCGGAACACACACTCTCTCGAGTTTCTAGGTTGGATAACAAGGAATTACCGTTACGAAAAATGATGCAATAGGACAGCTCCCTCTCATTGTAAATGCGAGGGCCGGAGAGCGCCGCGGGCCACGGCATTTCCAGGGCAGACGCACCATGTTCTTTGACGAGAGGAATGGCTTAGGCGAGCCCTTGAGGTCACCGAGCTGGGCCTTTGCATCAAGGGCACAGCTTTGGCCAGACCACAAGAATGAGGAGGACTTTAGCTTCTGCTCCGTCCCGATTGGCTGTTCTCTTTGCTCTGGATTCCATGGTGCGTTTGCCTGGTCGGTTCTCCCGGTGCTCTCACGCCGATGCCGCCAACGGGAATCGGCCTGCTGCCCGGCGGAAAAGCGGTATCTACCTTCGAAAATGGTAGAAAATACTCGCTCCGCGCCCCAACGGGGCGGAGGCAGCCAGATCGCATCGGGTGGCGCTGGAGATCCCGGCAGTGGCAGTACTCCGATTTTGGCGGTCTGCATAGAGGAGGCCGTTAAGCTCGGCTCCGAGCAGCACACTGAAGGAGGTGATGTAGAGCCAGACCAGCGTGGCGATTCCGGCGGCAAAAGAGCCGTAGAAGCGCGAGTAATTCACATCGCGTGTCACCCACCAGCCAAAGACCAGTGTGGCCGGAAACCAGATCAGTGTGCCGGCGATGGCTCCGGGCATTACCCCCACCCAGCGCTCCGTGCGCTTGGTGCCAAAATGATAGAGTACGGCCAGCACCACAATGCTCGTGGCGCCTGCAATCGACCAGCGCACCATTCTCCAGAAGAACAACACCATATGGCGCATCTCATAGCCCGCGGTTTCGATGATCCAGAGCTCGATCTGATGGCCGAAAATAATCACCAGGGTGGCCACGGACAGGGGAATGAGCACAATCGGCACCAGCAGCAACGCCCGGGCGCGCCGCTCCCAAAAACCCCACGACTCGGCGGGAAGCCGGTAGGCGCGGCGGAATCCCTCCATCAGCGACAGCATGACGCCGAGCCCGGCAAAGATGCTTAAGCAGGTGGCGGACAGGATGACCTGGGCGGAGTGGATGCGGCTGGACAGAACGTAAGACTGCAGCAGATCGAGGGTATCGGCGGGCAGAAGCTGCTCGAAGAGCACGCGCAGCTCGCCCACCACCGTCGGTCCCTCCTGGAGCTGGGCTACCAGCGTGGTCACGACCAGGACCGCGGGAAAGATCATGAGCATCCCCGAATATGCCGCGGCTTTGGCCGTGTTCACGATGTCGTGGTCAAGGGCCTGCCAGACGGCTTTGCGGAATTTGGCAATCAACCCACGCATGTCTTTACACGCAAGAGTAGAGCATATTCTCCGTTTTTGGCGAAAGGTCTTTGAAATCATCGAAGCCGGGAAAGCGCTGTGGGATAAGAGCGTCTTCGGCTCGCCGTTGAGCGGCTACTGTTCCGAGCCCTCCCTGCCTTCTTCCCGCGGGGTGATCGGGTCGTTGTCCCGGTCGGTCACTTCGGCCAACGCCGCCAGCCGTGCGGCGAGTTCCGGCGTCCAGCTCCCCTCAGGCGCGCGCCACGCCCAGTTGCCGGTCGCAACTGCGGGAGTATTCATGCGCGCCTCCGGCCCTAGTTCCAGCAGGTCTTGCGCCGGCGCCACGGCGATTTGGGCCACGCTGGCCTGCAGGGTGCGCAGCAGCGGCCAGACGGGGCGGTGATGGACCGGTCCGGCGTAGGCTTCCACGGCCCGGCGTTCTGTCTTGCTGGCGGTTTTCCACCAGCCTTGGGTGGTGTCGTTGTCGTGGGTGCCGGTGTAGGCCACGGTGTCGGGTGCGTAGCGGTGAGGCAGGTGGATGTGCGCGCCCTTATCGCCAAAGCCGAACTGGAGCACCTTCATGCCCGGCATGCCCAGCTCTAGGCGTAGAGCGTCCACCTCGGGCGTAATCAACCCCAGGTCCTCGGCCACCAGCGGCAGCGGCCCCAACGCCGCTTCCAGAGCGCCAAATAGCTCCCGGCCCGGCGCCTTCACCCACGCTCCATTCACCGCCGTCTTCTCACTGGCTGGGATCGCCCAATACGCCTCGAAGCCGCGGAAGTGGTCGAGGCGGATGATGTCGTAGAGTCCTGCGGCGTAGCGGATGCGTTCGATCCACCAGTCGAACCCGCGCTCCGCAAGCACGTCCCAGCGGTAAAGCGGATTGCCCCAGCGCTGCCCGGTCGGCGAAAAATAGTCGGGTGGCACGCCGGCCACGCGGATGGGCCGGAGTTGCTCGTCAAGCTCGAAGAGTTCGGGGTGAGCCCACACGTCGGCCGAATCCATGCTGACGAAGATGGCCACGTCGCCCAGGATGCGGATGCCGCTGCGCGCGGCGCTCTCCTGAAGCTCGCCCCATTGCCGCGAAAAGGCGAATTGCAGCGCCTGTTCCTGTTGCAGTGCGCGTTCTTGCGCGGCTGCGAAGCCGGCCATGGTGTGCCGATCGCGCCGCCGTAGCGGCTCGGGCCACTCGGTCCACGCCAACGTATTGAACTGACGGCGCAGCACCGCGTACATCGCATAGTCGTCGAGCCAGGCTGCCTGCGCTCGGCGGAACTCCACGAACTGGTCCCATTGTTCGGGCAAATCCTCGAGAGCGCGATCGAGAAAGTTGCCCGCGGCCTCTCTCAGCAACGGAAGCTTTTGCTCTTCCATCTGCCGGAAATCGACGCTGCCGCCGGGCCCGGGCAGGTCCGCAAGGCGGTCGGTAGAGATCCAGCCCCAGTCGCGCAGTACTTCTAAGCTGATGAGAGAGAGATTCCCCGCAAAAGCCGACGAGGCCGCATAGGGCGAGCCACCGTAGCCCGCAGGGCC
>JAKABE010000253.1 GCA_021801945.1 Acidobacteriota bacterium | reverse complement strand
CTCCTGCTGGTGGTGGTCAACTACACCAACGTGGTTACCGAGTTCATCGGCATCGCCGGCTCCTTGCACCTGTTTCACCTGGCTAAATTCATCTCTGTCCCCATTTGCGCCCTGCTGGTGTGGGCGCTCGTACTGCGAGGCGATTACAAGAGCACGGAAAAGATCTTCCTCATCGCCTCGCTCGTCTATGTCGCCTACATCTTTGCCGGCGTCTTGGCCCGGCCCAACTGGCATGAGGCGCTGCTGGCCACCGTGCGACTGCCTGCCAGATCGGTGTGGAGCGACAAATCCTACATCTATATGATTATCGGCGTCGTGGGAACCACGATCGCGCCCTGGATGCAGTTCTACCTGCAGTCGTCGGTGGTGGAAAAAGGCATTCCTGTAAAGGACTACTCGGCCTCGCGGCTGGATGTGGTGGCCGGCTGTTTCTTCACCGATCTCATCGCCTGGTTCATCGTGGTGGCTTGCGCGGCCACACTCTACCTGCACGGCATGGGCGCCATCAAGGTGGCTGCGGACGCCGCCGAAGCCATGCGCCCGCTAGCCGGCGACTACGCCTTCATTCTCTTCGCCTTCGGGCTGTTCAATGCGTCGCTGTTCGCGGCCTCGATCCTGCCGCTCTCCACCGCCTACACCGTCTGCGAGGGGTTGGGCGTGGAATCGGGCGTAGACAAAAGCTTCAAGGAAGCTCCGTTCTTCTACTGGCTCTATACGCTGCTGATCGTGGGCGGCGCGGCGACGGTGCTGGTGCTTCCGGACTCGCAACTGGTCAACGTAGCCATTCTCTCGCAGGTCCTCAACGGCGTTCTGCTGCCGGTGGTGATCATCCTCATGCTGCTCTTGATCAACCGCACCGACCTCATGGGCGAGCACAAGAACTCGCGGCTCTGGAACTGGGTGGCGTGGGGAACCAGCATTCTGGTAATCGGCATGACCATGGCCATGCTGTGGGGAATGTGGCCGGGGCACTGAAATCAAGCACACGGCTTTGGGGGAAGTCAGAGGACAGCAACGACGGTGCGCAGCGGCAAGAGAAAGGGCGGCAGAGCGATCAACGGCTATCCTCCTGAGGCAAAGCCGAACAACCTGCGGGTGTGACTTTCGTTGTTTCGCATGGCCCGGTCCGGCCATCCATCAGCATTTCCTCTCCTTGTGCAGGGTCTACGAACTGGGCACAGCAGGCGTCCGGCGGGCTTGCACTGGGAGCACCCACTGACTGGCTCACGTGCTGGCAGATCAGGCAGCGGGCGGTTGAAGGAAGTCAATCGCGCGGATCAAGTATGACTTCAGGTCCTTGCGGTGAACAACGGCATCGAGAAAGCCCTTTTCGAGCAAAAACTCGGATCGCTGGAAGCCCTCGGGGAGCTTCTGGCGGATGGTCTGTTCGATAACGCGAGGCCCGGCAAAGCCAATCAGGGCACCCGGTTCGGCGATGTTCAGATCGCCGAGCATCGCAAAGCTGGCTGTAACGCCGCCGGTTGTGGGATCGGTAAGGATACAGATGTAGGGGACGCGGGCATCGTCGATCTGGGCAAGGGCGCTGGAGATCTTGGCCATCTGCATCAGGCTGACCACGCCCTCCATCATGCGCGCACCGCCGGAGGCCGCCACCACGATTAGCGGAACGCGCGCCACGCGGGCGCGGTCCACGGCGCGGGCGATGGTTTCGCCCACAACAGCGCCCATCGACCCGCCAATGAAGCCGTATTCCATGGCGCTCAAAACCACGGCGTGAGGACCGAGACGGCCGGCCGCGTTGAGAATGGCGTCGTCCAGGCCGGTCTCTTGTCGGGCCCTGCGGAGACGCTCCTTGTAGGGCTTGACGTCTGTGAAGTTCAGCGGATCAGTAGAGCGGAGCCCAGTGTCCACCAACTCGTAGCCAGGTTCGAGCAGGAGTTCGATGCGCCGGCGAGCGCTGATCTTGAAGTGATGCTGGCACTTCGGGCAGACGTTCAGATTAGCTTCCAGATCGGCCTTCCAGATGATCTGGCGGCAGCCGAGACACTTGATCCACAGCCCCTCGGTACGCACGGTCCTGCTCGCGTCTGGAGTGACAGGCCCCTCGGAGGCGGGTTGCTCGGCGTTCTCGCGTTTGAACCAGGACATTCCGTTGCCCATTGTAAAGGATTGTGAGCGGGGACAGGGGTCGGGAGGCGGCCTGCCCCTTGAAACCTGACCTCTGAAACCTACTTGGGACCGCGCAGGTAGGCGTCGTCGCCGTCGATCCAGTCCTGGCGCGGTGGGTTGAAGATGTCCAGGGCCACGGAATCCTCCAGGGCGATCACCTCGTGGGGCAGATGTGGCGGGATGCAAAGAATCTCGCCGGCGCGCACAAGAATCTCCCTGCCGTCGATACGGAAGTTGAGCGCACCCTCGACAACCTGGCTGATTTGCTCGTGAAGGTGGTGATGAATGGGCACATGCGCGCCTTTCTTGAGCACGAGGCGCGCCAGCATGGTGTTGGCGCCGGTCAGGTACTGGCGCGTGACAAGAGGGTTCATCGTCTCGGGTACGATGTCGGCCCACCGATATTGGGTAGCGGACGGCACTGTGCGCTCCTGCATGGGCTTGGAAGTCAACGGGCACGCCTGCCGGCTGTGCAGAAACAGCTGGCGCAGCTCTGACTCAATATTCTATGCCGCGCTGGGCAAGGATGCCTTTCTGGTAGGCGTGTTTCACCTCGCGCATCTCGGTCACGGTGTCGGCGAGCTCAACCAGCAGAGGGTGGGCGTTCCGGCCCGTCAGGATCACGTGCACCATCTCCGGCTTGGTTTTGAGAACCTCGGCGACGGCGGCGGCATCCAGCATCTTGTAACTGATGGCATAGTTGATCTCGTCGAGTACGACCATGTCCCACTGGCCCGAATAGATGGCCTCGCGGGCTTCGTCCCAGGCAGCCTGAACCAGGCGGACATCCTCGGGGTCGGGCTCGGCGCCGCCGATCTTCACAAAGCCGCGGCCCATCTGCTTGAGCACGAAGTTGGGACCGAGGGTCAGGGCGGCATCCAGCTCACCGTAGTGCCATGAGCCCTTGAGGAACTGGAGTATCAGTACCCTCATCCCGTTGCCCACGGCTCGCAGGGCGGTACCCAGTGCTGCGGTGGTCTTGCCCTTGCCGGGGCCGGTGTTGATCAGGATCAGTCCTTGGCGGGAGGCGGTCATAATTCGGTGCTCGCTCAACAACGGTTCGATGTGGCTCAGTGGCCCGCGTGGTACGGATGGCCCGTGAGAATTGTAAATGCCCGGTAGATCTGTTCGGCCATCACCAGGCGGGCTAGCGAGTGGGCCAAAGTCATGGGGCCGAGCGAGAGGAGCAAGTCGGCCTGCGCGCGCGCCTCGTCAGACCAGCCGTCGGCTGGGCCGGCCGCGAAAACGATGTGCTGCGCGCCCTGGTCGCGGCGGGTGCCCAGCCACGCGGCCAGGGCCTCGGAGGTCAGCTGGCGGCCACGGCTATCCAGAAACACTCTAACGGGCGCAGTGCGGCCCCCCTGCCGGCTGAGCCAGGCCAGCAAGGCCTCCTCGTTGCGAAAACCCTCCGTGTTGCAGCGCGCAAATGGCGCGCTGCGTTGAAGATACGTCTCGATGAGGGCTTCGTACCCGTCTCGGGCCGTGGGACGGGGACCAACGTGAGCAAGGGTAATCTGCATCCTCACGAGGATACCGTAGCTGCCTCCCGTGCGGGCCTGCGACTGCGTAGACTTCCAGACCGCGGACAAAGCGTCTCCCTGACCAAATCCAGAGCAGTTTGCTATTTTTGGAATAGTTTTATTTAATTCTACAAAAATTCATAAAAGAGCACTCGGGCCAACCACATGAGCATGCGGCTAAGTCGTTGTATATCAGCACAAAATCCCTTATAGGCCGGGCCGATTGCGATTGGCAACCGTCATGCATCTTGTCAGATCAATATTCGGGCCAAGTTGTTTCTTCGACCTTGATGGGACGATTTCCGCCGGGGATCAATGCCTCCGGAGGAGGTCCTGTCCGATAGGCACAAAGTGGTATTCATTTATCTTATTGATTCCGTTCTGATCATATGAGTGCCTGACTAATTCTGATTCCGAGCGGCGGACCGGCCGGACGCCGAAAAACAACAAGGGGATCGAAGGGTTGCCGGTGGCTAGGCCTAAGGTCCCAAGAGCTTCAGGAGGATTTCAATGCGATTTTTCCGGTTGCAGAGGATGGCCCTGGCGTTCAGCCTCTTGGCGGTTGCCGGGCTTTGGGCCAACTTTGGGGGCCCTGTTGCACTTGCTCAGATAACGACTGCCGCGATTCACGGCACCGTTACCGATCCCTCCGGCGCGGTCTTGCCGGGCGCCACCGTCACGGCGTTGAACTCGGCCACGGGCATCTCCACCACCGCGACAACGAACCAGACCGGGTATTACCTCTTCCCGTCGTTGCAGATTGGCGGGCCCTATAGCGTGACCGTCACGTCGCCAGGCTTCCAGAACTTTGTGGCCACAGGCATTAAGTTGACCGTCAACGCCAACCTGGAAATCAATGCCAAGATGCGGGTAGGCACCACCTCACAGACGGTGACAGTAACCGCCTCGGAAGTGCAAGTCGAAACGGCCAACACGCAATTGCAGTTGATCGTTCCGGCGTCGCAAATGGAGAATATTCCCCTCATGAACCGCGACGCCTCCGCGCTGGAAAGGCTCCAGCCCGGCGTCGTCGAGTCGTCCGATCGCTTTGGCTCCTACGCTGCCAATGGCAGCCAGACCACGAACAACTCCTTCATTGTGAATGGCATCGACAACAACGATCCTACGCTGCAAAGTGAACAGTTGAGCATCAACCCCGACGCCATCGCGGAAGAGAACATCGTCACCAGCACCATGAATCCGCAATTTGCGCGCAACAGCGGTTCAGTGGTGAACCAGGTCTTGAAGTCGGGCACCAATCAGCTTCACGGCAGCGCGTTTGAGTATTACCGCGACACGTTCCTGAACAACGGAAACTACTTCTCGCACTTGCGGCCGCCGTTCCACCAGAATCTCTACGGTGCCACGCTGGGCGGCCCCGTCCTCAAGAACAAGTTCTTCTTCTTCCTGGCCTATCAGGGCTTCCGCAACAGCACCGGCTCGACCCAGCAGACGCCTGTCTTCCAGAATGGCATCCTGCCAAGCAGCACCGCACCGGGTGGGGATTTCAGCGATGAAAACAATATCGCCACTGCGGTAAATGGCATCGGCACAGATGGCACGACCGGACTCGCCGCTAAACTGCTTCCATTTGACATTAAGGCCGGGCCGGGATCGGCACATGCAGGGCAAATGTGCGGTCCGGGAACGAATTATCCGGCTTGGACGGACATGCCAGCCGTGCCCGCCTCCGGTAGCACGCCCGCCCAGCCTGCCGTCGCCGGTTGCTTCCCGGTAGGAACGCCGGTCGATATCGATCCATCGAGCT
>JAKABE010000252.1 GCA_021801945.1 Acidobacteriota bacterium | reverse complement strand
CCAAATGCTTCCTCCAGAAACCATCGGTCGTGAAACTTGCGGTAGAGGCCCAGCACCGTAATGGCCCCCACCGGCGGCTCCGAGCGGTCGAAGCTCTTCCATCCGCCGGCGCGGGCGTAATTGGGAACGAAGCCTTCCGGTGTCTCCGTACGCAAGGTCTCGATGGCGTTCGCGTAGGCCAGGTCGCGGTCGCCGATGCCGGCCATGGTGGCGGCAAAGAACGTATCCCAGTCGAAGATTACATAGCCGCCCCAGCGCTCGCTCCATACGCGGCTCACCGGCGAAATAATCCGGTCGTGGGTGGGATCGTAGATCGTGTCCCAGCCCAGAGTGGTTTCAATCGCGTCCACGAGCGGCGCCGTTTTTCCCGCACCGATTGAATGCTCGTAGGCCTCGTTCTGCGCATCAATTACCGCCTCGATTTCGGTCAGCGACCGTCGCCGGCCGGTGCTTACGCCCACCGGCCCGGTCAGGTCCGCCGCAAAATACGGCCCGCCGATGGGAAGATCGATCAACTCGCTTCCCGCCCGCGAATCCGGAAGCGCGCAAGTGCAGTAGACCGGAATCACGCCCGCCGAGCCGCGTGCCTCGATGAAATCGGTCCTGCGTGTGGTGGTGCCTGGCCGGTTCCAGAGGAAATCCACGGTGAAGATGATGGTGGGCGGAAGGGCAGATTTCATCTTGCCGGTGAGCGGCGTTGCCAGAAAGACCAAATCCTTTCCGTCGTGCGCACTTTGCATGCGCCACTCATCCCCATGCCATGCGATGCGCAGATCGGTATAACTGCCGTTCCACGAGTGAGGTCCGGGCGTCACCTGTTCTGCGCCGGGCGTCAGCCGACCGATCAGCGCACTTTCCAAAAAGGCATCGCCGCTCTCGGTGGTGTTGTGTTTGAGCGATGCGTGAATGGCCAGGCCCTCGGGAAGAAGCACCTGCGTCGTCACGCTATCCACTTCCCAGGTATTCCAGCCCTGCGCGAGCCGATGCTGCACCTGCCGGTACTCCGCGGATTCGGCCGGTGCATTCGTTTGCCCGGGTGCGAATCGCGATTCACTATGCGCAGTCTCAGCGCGGACGCAAGAACCCGCACCGACCCAGGCGATCGTCAGCCCCAGGAAAAGAGATGCTGCTGTTCTGCGGCCAAAGAGTTCCGACATGCTCGCCTCCCCAAAGAATCAGGCTCCCGGGCAAGATCATGTTACTGTGTCCTGCCTGGAAGCGGGGAAGGGCGCTGCTCGTTGTGATTCCGCGGCCATCAAGACCCGCCGTTGCGCAGTATGACGCGGCGCGCAACGGCGCGGCTTCAGGACATATCTGCCCTGGCTTGTCCTAGTCGCCGTCTGCCAGCCAGGTGGTAAGTACGCTTGGCGGCCAGGCCCCATCGGTCGTGACCTGAAAGCTTCCATGCTGACGAATATCGTCAGAAGCGCTTCCAATCATGACATCATAGGTGCTTCTGGTGACCGCAAAGGCTTGCTTGGCGGTATTCCAGGACGCAAGCTGTTCCGCGGGCAGCAAGAAGTGAACTGTCTTTTTCTCGCCCGGCGTCAGTTCGACGCGCACGAACCCTTGTAACTGCTCCTTGGGCTCGTCCGCTTCCGCGCCGTCGCGGTGAACATAGAGTTGCACGACCTCGGCTCCAGCGCGCGCCCCGGAGTTCTTCACATCGACGGCAATCTTTACTTCGCCGCCTCCTGTTACCTTGGCAGGCGTGATTTGTAGGCCGCTATAAGTAAAGGTGGTATAACTCAGTCCGTGACCAAAGGCAAACTCGGGCTGGTCCTTCACATACATATAGGTAAATCCCTTGCTGATGTCGTATTGGCTATACGGCGGCAAGCCGCGAAGGCTCTTGTATACGGTGTAAGGAAGGCGACCGCTCGGGTTGTACTTTCCAAACAGAACATCGGCAATTGCGGTTCCACCCTCTTCGCCGTCCCAGAACATGTCGAGTATGGCGGGAATCCTTGCATCCTCGCGGGCAAGAGACACCGGTCCTCCGTTGAGGAGGACAACAATCGTCCTGGGATTGACCTTCAAGACGCTTTGCAGCAATCTCGCCTGCACGAAGGGCAGGGTGATGTTCTGACGCGTGATGCCCTCCATTTCCGTGAGTTGATTGGTCCCTAGGAACAGGATGGTGACATCAGCCTGCTTGGCCGCGGCAACCGCTTCCGCAAGGCGTTTCTGTGGATTGTCCGTCTCCAAGATCCCGCTGCCGCGGGCATAGAGGATCTTGGTTTCAGGCCCCACCGCAGCTCGAATGCCGTCCAGCGGCTTCACAAAGGTAGAGTATTTTCCGGTATAGTTGGCTCCTGTTTCGGCATAATCCGCGAAGGGACCGATAACTGCGAGAGTCTTGATGGCGTTCTTATTCAACGGGAGAAAGTGATTCTCGTTCTTCAGTAGAACAATGGATTGCTGCGCGGTGCGCAAGGCAAGAAGCCGGTGCTGTGGCGAATCGATGACGCTGGGTCCTAATTGTGTGTAGGGGTCCATTCCCGGCGGATCGAACTCGCCCAGCTTGAAGCGCACTCTCAGCACCATGCGAAGTGCATTATCAACATCTCTTTCTGTTAGGAAGCCCTTTGCCAGCGCCGTGGGAAGCACGCGTGCGTAGGCGCCGTTGTCAAGGTCGGTGCCCGCCAGCACGGTCTTTGCGGCGGCTTCGGCCACGGTCGGATATTTCCTGTATTCGTACACCAGGTTCTGCACTGCGCCGCTATCGGGCACGACAAAGCCCTTGAACTTCCACTCGTCACGAAGAATCGTGGTGAGCAGCATCTTGTTCTCAGCGTTGGGCACGCCGTTGATTCCGTTGTAAGTGGACATGATCGACGCGGCACCGCCGGCCATAATCCCGGCCTTGAACTGGGGCAAGTAGTAATCCCTGAGCATGCGCTGGCTGACGATGTCATCGTCGGTTTTCACGCGGTCTCTTTCGTCGTCATAGGCCGTGTAGTGTTTGACCGTCGCCGCTAACTCCAGATATCTCGGGTTGTTTCCCTGCATGCCCTTGACGAAAGCTACGCCCATGCGTGAGGTGAGTAGCGGGTCTTCGCCGAAGGTTTCCCAAATCCGCCCCCAGCGCGGATCGCGATCCATATTGATGACGGGCGAACGATAAACAAGACCGTTGTGCCAATAGACCTTTCCGTCGGGCGCAATGGTCACCGTCTGGCCCCGGATGGTCTCGACCTTGCCATGAATGGTAGGCCAGTAGTTGTTGATCGCCCGGCCTTCATCGGCGATGGCTCCGGCATCCTCGCGGACAAGCGCCGGATTCCAGGTTGCTGCCATGGCAATCGGCGAGGGGAACATGGTGGTGGGCTGACTCCACACGATTCCGTGCAGGCATTGGTTCCAGCCGTTCATGGCGGGGACCTTCAGCCCTTCGATCGCTGGAGCGGTGGTGCTCAGAAGCGAGGTCTTCTCGCTCGGGGTGAGCCGCCGGATCAGGTCGTCCACACGCTTGTTGATAGGCTGCGATGGATTGAGATAGACAGCCTGCGCATGCAGCCTGACTGGCCATGCACAGGCCAGTATCAGAACTCCCAGAACCGCTCTTTTCATCTTTAGTTACTCCTATTGCGTCTTCCAGATTCGAGTGCCGAGCTTAAGACTGTCAAGCGCGAGTCTCGTCTCCTCGGATGGTTGTGGACATTCTGCGCGTTGCGCCGTTTCGGTCATGCGTCCTCACCTGGCTTCGGCGGGCCTGCTCCATCCAAAGGTTGGCTTGACTCTCTGCGAGACTCGCCAGAAAGCCGGTAGCCAGCGACTTAGAGCGTTTTTGCTTCACTTGCTGCCTTTGCTGCATCGTGCAAGGCGGACTCTTCTTAAGAAAAAGCCTGTTTGACCATAGGGCTTCTGTAAAGGGCAAAATCAAAAACGCTGTGGCCAGTCCCAGAGGTTATCGATGGATCACGCCACACGGGAGAAGACAAAGTCCAATTTACCGAGCTTGCAACTCGGTTCCAGAATCACTTTGAAATCGGCAAACAGCAACTCTGGAACCACAGTAACGCGTCGACAATAGCGGCGATCATGCGTTCTCGATCTCGAACTCGTAGACGTTGACGCTGACGGGCGGAACTTGCACCTTCTCCGGCAGCGATGTTTGTGAAATCTCCTCGATTTTGACCACCGGCTCTTTGCCCGGCTGATTGTAGGAGTCGGCGCTGGGCGGCGCAATCTGCCACAACTTGCCCACGCTGCGCAGTCTCACCCCGCTGATCTGGGGCGCGAACTCCTGTGCGTCGACCGTGGGGTTCACCACGGAGAGAATGAAAGTCTTGCGGTCGCTGGAGAGCGCCGCCAACACGTCTAGCGGATAGGTGGGGCTTCCCACTGGAGATTCGGGAATGTCCACATACGGCACGCCGTTTACCGGCTGTTGGGGCGAGTTCCCACTCACTGCCACAGGCAAGGCGTTGCTGAAGTGGTTGGCCATGATCTTCAGTACCAGCCCCTCGGCGGTAAAGCCGACGGTCTTGCCGGTACGATCGACGAGCACTGTGCCCAGCCCGCCTGTCGCACAACTGGCGGCCACCATGTCTGAGTGCCGAAAGAGTTCGTGCAGCAGGAGCGCATACGAGAGCGGCGTCTCCATTCCAGTCGGCCGCCGGAAGCCACGGGCGCCATTCGGCAAACGGTAGCGGCAGCCCCATTCATCAAAGATGAATTTGACGTTCTTCTCCTTGAGCGACGGCATCTTCTCCACGTACTTCTGCCACGCCTCGAAAGCTTCCCCAATCCGGCTCGGTAGCCTGCGCGTCCGGAACTGCAACGGTTCGCTGGATGCATCCACAAAATGCTGTGCCTGCGCGTCGAACTTGAAGTCCGGATAGCAGTAAGTGTGCTCGGAGAGAAAATCAATGGATTCTCCAGCCTTCTCCAGCATCCATCCGTCCCAGTCAAAGGTGCTTCCAAACTGGTAGGGAAGTTTATCGGGGTGAGCCGGACGCCAGATGTCTGGGCCGTCGAAAGTACGCTGCTCGGCCACGTCCCACGACTTTTCGCAGGGGGTAGCCGCAGCCGACGTCACCTTGATCGTCGGATCCACCTTCTTCATGGCTTCGACGAAGTAAGTGTGCTTTACCCAGTACTGGTCGAGCGACATGTGGCCGAACTGCCAGTAGCCGTACATCTCATTGCCGATGGTCCAGAGATGAACATTGAAGGGCTCGGGATGACCGTTGGCGGCGCGCAGCTTCCCCAGGCGCGTGTCCGTGGAACCGTTGCAGTATTCCACCTCCTCGGCGGCCACACGGGCCTCGCCGAACCCCGTGTTGACAACGACGATGGGTTCGGCGTCGAGCAGCCGGCAGAAGCCGATGAACTCGTGCAGGCCCACGTCGTTGGACTCGATGGCGTTGCCCCACATCGGCTCGGGGCGCGGCGGACGTTTGTCGCGGTCGC